>NZ_JBFRPJ010000126.1:0-24247 GCF_041471945.1 Vibrio sp. 10N.261.51.A4 | reverse complement strand
GCTTATCCGAACGGCATTGCACCTATATAGGTGCCTTTTGCTATCTGATTTCTTATCGTGCTGATTAAAGTTTTATATCGTCAAGGCTAAAATCAAGACCTAGGTTCATCTCTCTCAGCTCTTTCTCAAGCTGCCTACGATCGTTGATGGCTTCGATTTCACGCCACTTACGCTTGAGTGGTTTCGAGCGTGATTTTTGAGTTACACGAGGCATTTCTAGTTCTGATACTTCATCGAATTGAAAGCTATCCATAAGCCATATCTCCTTCCGTGGGACTAGTTCTTACGAACCAATAAATATCATATTTAGGTTCACAATAACTTTGATTTGTTTCTCATTTGTTTCAAATCCATGAAGCTTTTGTTCTATTTTCTTATGCATGCTCACACATTGTGAGAATTATTATGTATAAAAAACAGGCAAACAAACCTAAGTAAACGATTAAATTGGGGGTTATTGAATGTTAATTCATTGTGCGAATGGAATAGCGTTTTGACTACAATGCATTGAAGTGCACATGGTACCATGCGGTATAGGGATCTCATTGGCCTAGAAAAAAACGAAGATCTTCACTATACCTTGTAAAACCTAGGCTGACGTCATTTTTATAGGATGGTGTTCTTGTTGGGGTAGTGCCGTGGCTGTTGTTGATATTATGTCCCGATAATGTGACTTTTATTGGGCTGCATTGTTGAAAATTGTGTTAACAAAAGGTGTGTTATTAGTGAAATGTCATTTTAATATAAGTGTATTTGCATATTGATTTTTAGGCCGTCTCGCTGCATTATCCGCCCGTCAAAAAATACACTGATACGTAAAATGGATGCATGAAGCGACATTTACAGTCTCAATCGCCGCAAGAATATAACAAGAGTGCCGACACAACATTGACAGAGGCATAGGCGATTAAGAGGAAGGCTAGGAAGCATGATCGGTGCTTAAACTCAATTACGAGGTTCACGTGACAGACTTAATCAATTTGATGAACGATCTCCTTTGGGGATCTATCTTAGTTTACTTACTGGTTGGTGTGGGTATCTACTTCACTGTACGACTAGGCTTCATTCAATTCCGCCATTTCGGCCACATGTTCTCTGTTCTTAGAAACAGCCGTAAAGCAGACAGTGCTGGTATCTCTTCTTTCCAAGCTCTTTGTACTAGTCTCGCTGCTCGTGTAGGTACGGGTAACATGGCAGGTGTTGCTGTAGCACTAACCGCTGGTGGCCCTGGTGCTATCTTCTGGATGTGGCTAATCGCAATGCTAGGTATGGCAACATCGTTTGCAGAAAGCACACTGGCACAGCTATACAAAACGCGTGATAACGACGGTAACTACCGTGGCGGCCCTGCATACTACATGGAGAAAGGCCTAGGCATGCGTTGGATGGGGGTTCTATTCTCTATCTTCCTCATCATTGCATTTGGTCTTGTATTCAACGCGGTTCAAGCGAACGCGATTGCAAGCGCAATGAATACGGCATTCGACCTTGAGCGTAGCTACGTTGGTGTTGGTATCGTAATCATCTCTGCGTTCGTTATCTTCGGTGGTATCCGTAAGATTGCACGCACAGCAGAAATCATCGTTCCAATCATGGCATTGGCTTACCTAGCGATCGCTATGTACGTGATGTTCGCGAACATCGAGAAAGTGCCTGAAGTACTGGCTCTTATCTTCAAGAGTGCATTCGGTCTGCAAGAAGCAGCAGCGGGTGGCCTAGGTTACGCAATCGCACAAGCGATGATTAACGGCATCAAACGTGGTTTGTTCTCGAACGAAGCGGGTATGGGTTCTGCGCCAAACGCAGCAGCTTCTGCTACGCCTTACCCACCGCACCCAGCATCACAAGGTTACGTGCAAATGCTAGGCGTGTTCATGGATACCATTGTTATCTGTTCAGCAACAGTCGCAATCATCCTGATGTCTGGTGAGTATGTACCACACGGTGAAGTAACGGGTATCGAACTAACGCAACGTGCACTAACAGCACAAGTGGGCGAATGGGGCGGCATTTTTGTAGCGGTAGCGATTTTCTTCTTCGCTTTCACTTCAATCATTGCAAACTACTCGTACGCTGAAACGAACCTTATCTTCCTTGAGCACAACAACAAGAAGGGCCTAGTGCTGTTCCGTATCGTTGTTCTGGGTATGGTTATGTTCGGTTCTCTAGCGACGTTACCAACGGTATGGGCACTGGCTGACGTATCGATGGGCCTAATGGCGATTGTTAACTTGGTGGCGATTATCCTGCTATCAGGTATCGTGATTAAGCTAGCGAAAGACTACAACCGCCAACTAGACGCGGGTAAAGTACCAACATTCGATTCGAATGACTTCCCAGAGCTTAAGTCTCAGCTGGAAGACGGTATTTGGGACAACAACAAGAAGTAATCTTGTTGGAGCGATAAACGGCTCATCCTAAAGTGATTAGAAAGGCTAAGGTTTCGACCTTAGCCTTTTTGTTTGCCTGTCATTTGTCTCATTCTGTCTATCGAAGCTCATTCTCCCTATCGAAGTAATAGGAAGAGTCATAAAGACAAGTTGATGTTTTTTCTATACTCTAGCAGCATCCAGTTAGATAACCGATTAGGGTAAAGTTATGTTAGTTGTCGTTTCTCCAGCCAAAACACTTGATTACGAATCACCATTAGCGACGGAACGCTTTAGTCAGCCTGAGTTTGTTGAACACTCTGCTGAGCTGATTGAAGAGTGCCGCAAACTGACGCCAGTAGATATTTCTGCACTGATGAAAGTCAGCGATAAAATCGCAGGGTTGAACGTAGCGCGCTTTGAGCAGTGGAGCGAGACCTTTACCCAAGACAACGCACGCCAAGCAATCCTAGCCTTTAAAGGCGATGTATACACTGGCCTAGACGCTGAAACGCTATCGGATGAAGATTTTGACTACGCACAAGACCACCTGCGCATGCTTTCTGGGTTATATGGCTTGCTTAAGCCATTAGATTTGATGCAGCCATACCGCCTAGAGATGGGTACACGCTTAGCCAATGCTCGTGGTACTAACTTGTACCAGTTCTGGGGCAACATCATCACAGACAAGCTGAATGAAGCGTTGAATGCTCAAGGCGACAATGTGTTGATCAACTTGGCGTCTAACGAATACTTTAAAGCCGTGAAGCCGAAGAACTTGGATGGCCAAGTGATTACCCCTGTATTCAAAGACTGCAAGAACGGTCAGTACAAGGTGATCAGTTTCTACGCGAAGAAAGCGCGTGGCATGATGGCTCGCTACATCATCGAGAACAAGATCGACTCGGTTGAGGCGCTGACCCAGTTTGATACGGCGGGCTACTACTTCGTTGAAGAAGAGTCGAACGCGAAAGAGCTTGTCTTTAAGCGCGAAGAGCAAAACTAGTAGTCCTTGGCTAACGAGTAGCTCTCGGTTTTAGCCTGTAGTTAATATTAGAGACCGAGACAGGCCAGATAGAGAAAAGCCCCATGCAGCGAACTGCATGGGGCTTTTTTATTGAATCGTTGAAGCTGGTAGATTACTTCTTCTTTGCTGCTTTCTTTTTCTTCGCGATTTTTTTCTTCTTCGCGATTTTTTGTTTCTCTACCGCTTTCTTATCTTCTTTCTTCGGCTTCTTCTTCTTAGTCACGGCCGCTTTCTTATGCGTAGGGCGCATGCCTTCAATAAAGCGTTCTTTGATTGGTTCGTCTGTGTAACGAGCCACACGCTCAATCATTAGTTGATCGTGCGCTTCAATGATAGAAACCGCGTTACCTTTTTTACCAGCACGAGCAGTACGGCCAATACGGTGTAGGTATACGTCAGCAGTACGTGGCATGTCGTAGTTGATTACGTGGCTTACGTCTGGAAGGTCGATACCACGAGCAGCAACGTCAGTCGCTAGTAGTACGTTTACAGAGCCGTCACGGAAACGAGCAATCGCGTTGTTACGACGATCTTGAGGCATTTCACCTTGGATCCACGCACATGGAATTTGCGCGCTTTCAAGTTGAGCTCGTAGATCACCTAGACGATCACGCGTCTTCAAGAATACGATGCTGCGCTCAGCTTGCTCTGTGATGACGTGCTTTAGGATGTTCAGCTTGTGCTCTGCTGTGTCTGCACGGTGGTACCACTGAGTGATCTTCTTACGCTCACGAAGTGATGATTTCGCATCGATCTCCGCTGGGTTTTTCAGTAGATCTTCAGTGAAGCCTTCAATGCCTTTACCTTCTAGCGTTGCTGAGAACAGTAAAGTTTGTTTACGCCAGCGACACTCTGCAGACAGACGGTCAACAACAGGACCAAAGCCCATGTCTAGCATGCGGTCGGCTTCATCTAGAACCAGCCATTCAATCGCACGACAGTCAAAACGCTCGCCTTCAATGTATTCCATCAAACGGCCAGGTGTTGCTACTACGATATCTTGAGTGGTACTTAAGATATCTGCGTGCTCTTGGTACATCACACCGCCCGTGATCGTGAAGATATTTAGGCTGGTGTATTTAGCAAGCTCACGTGCTTGTTCGGTGATCTGCATTGCTAGCTCACGCGTTGGCGTCAGGATAAGCATACGTGCAGGGCCAGATTTCTTACGTGGGAAATCCAGTAGGTATTGCAGTGCTGGCAATACAAATGATGCTGTTTTACCAGTACCTGTTGGCGCAGAAGCCAAAACGTCTCTTCCATCTAACGCTTGTGGGATTGCTTCAGCTTGTATCTGTGTTGGACGTTCGTAGCCCATTTCGTCAATTGCTTTAAGCAGCTCTTGGTTTAGATCGAGTTCTGCAAAGGTTCTGATCACTGTTGTTTCTCCACAAGCAATAAATGTTTCTGCCTCAAAAAGCAGACGATAAAAAAGAGTAGTCGGACATTATAGAAGCATTAGTGATTAGGATCACATGGTATTTGCTACATCTTGAGATAAAAATCTTTAGTGAGCGCAATAAATGCTTCGCTATAACCACCTTGATGGTGAATTGTAAGCGATTCGCGCTGCAAATTTTGCTCGCAAGCAGGATCTTTAGATAACTCGAATAAAATTCGGCTAGCTGGCTTTTTATCTGTTGTTTTTACATCAAGGCGTTTTGCTAGATACCAACCACATTGCTCGGCAAGCTTGATAAAACCTTCCCCCTCAGGCGTCGGTAGGATGAAACTGGCAGTCGCGGCGTCGGTTGTTATCTCGAAACAACGCTGGGCAAGCGCTAAATGATCCAAGCTGTCGGTGTGCCTGGCGGTGGCTCTTTGGCTTTGCTGCGCCTGTTCTCCAGAGTTGAAGTAGGGCGGGTTACAGATGATCGCATCAAACCTTTGTGGAAAGTCGGCTGTTAACACGCTGCCGTGATCAAGGGAGATACGATTTTGCCAAGGCGACTGCTCAATATTGACAGTGGCAGCATCAATAGCGTGTTGATCAATATCTATCGCAGAGATTGAAGCATCTTCAAAACGCTGCGCAGCCATCAAAGCCAGCAGACCTGTCCCGGTTCCAATATCGAGTACACATGATCTTTGTGGCAGGCTTACCCACGCGCCAAGTAATACGCCATCGGTACTGACTGGCATACCGCTTTTCCCGCCGTAAATTGAGAATTGCTTAAAATTGAAGCTTTTAGTTTGCACTGTTTTGTCTTTCATTAATGTTCTGAGTATCGAGATATTTTAAGTGATTAGCTCTAATGTTAACCGCTTGTATGAATCAATGTTCTGCTTGGAAAAATATTGTTGTGTATTATGGTTAGTTTATAATTGTGGCTATTTTTCTATAGCTAGTGGAATCCACTGCTTTTTGTTCTCATATGCAAATTTATATGGTGTTTTTGTGTGGTGACTTGCAGCTAGCCAGTTGTTTCGTCATTATGCGCGACTATTTTATAGATTGATTGGCAGCTTTGAGCTGTAACATTCATGTAAGCACAACATAAATTCATAAATATAATTAAGGATTATCTGTGAAACAGAGTCTAAAACTAACAGATATAATGGCATTGGGCTTTATGCTTTTTGCGTTTTTCTTGGGTGCGGGTAACATCATCTTCCCACCTCTAGCTGGCCAATTAGCCGGTGATCACTTCCTTCCAGCGATGTCTGGTTTTCTGCTGACTGCCGTTGGTCTGCCGTTAATCACTATCGTCGCGGTCGCAGTGGCTGGTGGCTCTTGGGGTCACTTAACTAAAGATCTTCCTAAGAAAGCAGCAACCATCATGGCTGTACTGATCTTTATCATTATCGGTCCTGCATTTGCTGCACCGCGTACTGGCCTTGTTGCCTATGAGATGGCGGTGAAACCGTTCTTCATCGATGCCTCTCAAGCTCACCTAACTCTCTTTTCGATTGCATTTTTTGCAGTAGCGATGTTCTTCTCATGGTCGCAAGGTAAGCTTATTGACGTCATTGGTAAGGTGCTAACACCTGCACTGTTCGTTGGTTTGGTTGTGCTGGCGATTGCTGTATTCGTTAACCCTCAAGGCGATATTCTTGCGGCTCACGGTGAGTACATCACTCAACCACTAACCAAAGGTTTCCTTGAAGGCTACAACACCATGGATACTTTTGCTTCTTTGATGTTTGGTATGCTGATTGTTGATGCGATTCGTAGCAAGGGCATTACTGACCGTGCAGCGACGACTAAGTACCTAATTAGCGCGGGTTGTATTGCCGCAGCGGGTCTGGCGTTTGTTTACATCTCTCTATTTTTCCTAGGCGCAACAAGTGCAACAGTCGCAGCTGGTGCAGACAATGGCGGTGCTATTTTAAGCCTATACGTTCAATCGTTGTTTGGTCCTTCTGGTCAGCTAGTGCTTTCTGTGATCGTACTATTAGCATGTCTAACTACGGCGATTGGCCTTGTGTCAGCATGTTCTGATTACTTCAGCTCGCTAACGCCTCTGTCTTACAAGACTTGGGTAATCATCAATGGTGTAGCTTGTGCAACCGTTGCGAACGTTGGTCTTTCTCAACTGATTTCTCTGTCTGTTCCAGTACTGTTTGCACTGTACCCAGTCGCTATCGCGTTGGTTGCTCTGACATTCTTACGTAGCCGTTTCCCTAATCCAAAAGCGGCTTACCGCGTAGTGGTATTAGTGTCACTGCTGTTTGCTCTTATTGATGGCGCTAAAGTAGCGGGTGTAGACGTGTCTGCACTTAAGATGCTGCCACTGTTTGAGATCGGTATGGGTTGGTTGCTTCCAACAACGGCTGCAATCATCTGTATGTTCTTTGTTGGCAAGTCAACAGAACAAGAGATGGCTGAAGAGACTGTTTAATCTTCCGTTGAGATTAGATTGTCCTTCGAGATGAAATAGAAAAGGCCTCATTACTTCGCAGTAATGAGGCCTTTTTGTATTCTGTGGTCTTTTTATATCCAGCTAGTTACTTGGTTAGCTACTTAGCCGGGAGTACTTCTGTTTGGTTATAGCTTTTCGCTGTACTCAACCAGTACTTGCTCAACCCAGCTTGCGATACGGTCGTCGCTTAGCTCGTATTGTGAATCTTCATCAAGCGCCAAACCAACGAATTGAGATTTGTCTTCGGTTAACGCTTTAGACGCTTCGAACTCGTAGCTGTCATCGTTTGGCCAGAAGCCAACAAACTCTGCACCCGCGGTTTTCAGTTCATCATGCAATAGACCCATCGCATCTAGGAACCATTCGCCGTAGCCTTCTTGGTCACCCAAACCAAACAGAGCCACAACCTTGCCTTTCATAGGCGTGGTTGCGATGTCTTCCCACAGTTCATTCCAATCTTCTTGGATTTCACCGAAGTCCCAAGTCGAGATGCCCAGCAATAAAAGGTCGTAGTCCGCCATCAATGAAAGAGGGCTTTCTTTCACGTTATGGATATCAACTAGGTCTTCACCAATAATGCCGCGAATTTTCTCTGCTGCCATTTCTGTGTAGCAGGTGGTTGAGCCGTAAAATAATCCAATTTTCATAGCAAACGTTCGATTTTAATTTCAGATGGCGAATTCTAACCATAAATCGACTTCGATTGCAGCGATTATCCGCTCAAGTCGTAATTTTTATGGCATTCATATTTGCTCTGGCATACTCTCAAAACAGTTTCCAATATTGTGAGTAACACTATGCAGTCGCCTCAAGGGCAGAGCGCAGACCACGGTCTCGTTGAGCAGTTTTTAGATGCTATGTGGATGGAGCGAGGATTATCGGAGAATACGCTTGTCTCGTACCGTACCGATTTGTCCAAGTTATTAGCGTGGATGGAAAAGAACAATTACCGCCTCGACTTCATTAGCCTTTCAGGTTTACAGGATTATCAAGGCTGGTTAGCCGACGCCGATTTTAAGCAGACCTCTCGTGCCCGTATGTTGTCGGCGATTCGTCGCTTGTTCCAATATTTGCACCGCGAGAAAATCAGAGGCGATGATCCAAGTGCCTTGTTGATCAGCCCGAAGCTGCCGCAACGCTTGCCGAAAGATTTGAGCGAAGAACAGGTTGATGCTTTGCTCGATGCGCCAGATCCGAACGATCCGATTGAGCTTCGCGATAAGGCGATGCTTGAGTTACTCTATGCAACCGGTTTGCGTGTGACAGAACTGGTTAGCTTGACGATGGAAAACATCAGCCTAAGACAGGGCGTGGTGCGTGTTATTGGTAAGGGTGGCAAAGAGCGCTTAGTACCAATGGGCGAAAATGCGGTGGATTGGATAGAGACTTTTATTGAACAGGGTCGTCCACATCTACTTGGCGAAAACAGTTCTGATGTGGTTTTTCCGAGTAAACGCGCCAAGCAAATGACCCGTCAGACGTTCTGGTATCGTATTAAGCACTACTCGGTCGTCGCTGGTATCGACACAGAATTGTTGTCACCACACGTATTGAGACACGCTTTTGCGACGCATTTACTGAACTATGGCGCAGATCTCAGGGTCGTACAGATGTTACTTGGGCATAGTGACTTATCGACTACCCAAATTTATACTCACGTGGCGACTGAAAGGCTCAAGCAAATTCATGCGCAGCATCACCCACGTGCTTAAATCCATTTATTTTTAAGGTGAACTTAATGAGCGTATTACGCCGTCTTCCTCTACTAGCGCTTCCTCTTATGATTACTGCATGTAATGCATCAGAAGCGAAAGTAGAAACAACATCAACAGCCGTAGAAGCTGCTCCAGCTCAAGCTATTGATACAGCTGCGTTAACTAAGCGTTTTGAAAAAATTGGTATTAAGGTCGATAAGATTGTTCCTTCGGATATCGATGGTTTGTTAGAAGTTCAAACCAACAGCGGCATTATTTTTTCTTCTCCAGAGGGCGATCACTTTCTAGCCGGTACACTTTACTCTTTGGATGAAAACGGAAAGTTCAGTGATGTTTTGGCTGAGCGTCAAGCTCCGCTGAATGCTGAAAAAGTCGCGGCGATGTCGGATACGGTTATTGAATACAAAGCCGATAACGAAAAGTATGTTGTGACGGTATTTACTGACATTACGTGCGGCTACTGTGTTCGTCTGCACAGCCAAATGCAAGGCTACAACGATTTGGGTATCACCGTTCGTTACATGGCTTACCCACGCCAAGGTGCGACAGGGCAAGTTGCCGATCAAATGGCAGCAATCTGGGCGTCAGATGATCCAAAAACAGCGATGCATGACGCTAAAGTAAACCGTCAAATGCCAGCGTCTGGTAAAGACCTAGCAGAGCAAAAGCAGATCATTGCTAAACAATACCAACTGGGTCGTGAGCTTGGCATCAATGGCACACCGGCTATCGTGCTAGCAAGTGGTGAGTTGGTGAGTGGTTACTTACCGCCAGCACAACTTCTTCAACGTTTAGAGCAATAATCTCGTTTTCTGTATTGCCAATTTATCCCCCATGTTTTTGATTTAAGGAGTGGCCTGATTGATATCGGGCCCATTTTTATATGATAGAGATCCAACGCCGTCCTGAGGTCGACATTTCAGTCTTACCTGCTCACTTACCTGACTTGTTAAAGCGCATTTATGTGAGTCGTGGAATCGACAGTGCCGACCAACTAGAGACAGCAGCGAAAGGCTTGCACTCTTATCAAAAACTGGGCGGCATTGATGCTGCGGTTGAGCTGTTGTTCAAAGCTATTCAGCAGCAAAAACGCATCATCATTGTTGGTGACTTTGATGCCGATGGCGCGACCAGCTCGGCGCTGTCTGTTTTAGCGTTACGTATGCTCGGCAGCTCTAACGTCGACTATCTGGTACCAAACCGTTTTGAAGATGGTTATGGCTTGAGCCCTGAGGTTGTTGAACAGGCAATCGAGCTTGGTGCTGAAGTGATCATGACGGTCGACAACGGTGTATCTTCAATTGAAGGTGTTCGCTTTGCTAAAGAGAAAGGGCTAGAGGTTCTGGTTACCGATCATCACTTGCCGGGCAATGAACTGCCAATGGTCGATGCTATGGTTAACCCAAACCTTGAAAGTTGTGCTTTTCCTTCGAAAGCCCTAGCGGGGGTTGGTGTCGCTTTTTACCTGATGATGGCATTGTGTGTTCACATGCGTAAATTGGGTTGGTTTGCAGAGCGCGGCATGACAGAACCTAAGTTGATGGAACTGATTGACCTTGTGGCGCTGGGTACGGTTGCCGACGTGGTTCCACTCGATGAAAACAACCGAATTTTAGTTCATCAAGGTTTGCAACGTATTCGTGCGGGTAAAGCTCGTCCGGGCATTCAAGCCTTGATCGAAATTGCTAAGCGAGACGCTAAGCGTTTGGTGGCGTCTGACTTTGGCTTTGCTCTTGGTCCTCGTATCAATGCAGCTGGTCGATTAGACGACATGTCTTTTGGTGTTGAGCTGCTAATGAGTAACAACATCCATGCGGCTCGTCGAATGGCGAGTGAGTTAGATGGCTTGAACCAAACACGTAAAGAGATCGAAGAGGGTATGAAGCAAGAAGCGATGGCTTTTTGTGAGCGCCTTGAATTTGGTAAAGACGACCTACCTTCTGGCTTGGCACTATTCCAACGTGATTGGCACCAAGGTGTGATTGGTATTTTGGCTTCGCGTATCAAAGACAAATACCACCGCCCAGTGATTGCGTTTGCAGATGGCGGCGAAGGCAGTATCAAAGGTTCATGTCGTTCAATTCCGGGTCTGCACATGCGTGATGCATTGGACCGAATTGATACTCAAAACCCTGGCTTGATTCTTAAATTTGGTGGCCACGCAATGGCGGCTGGTTTAACCATCATGGAAAAGGACTTTGAACGCTTCAGCAAGCTGTTCAATGATGTCGTGAAGAATGAACTTGGAGAAACAGCACTGAAGGGCATTATCTTGTCTGATGGTGAGCTGTTACCAGAAGAGTTCTCGATGCACACCGCTGAAACGCTGCGTTCAGGTGGCCCGTGGGGACAAGCTTTCCCTGAGCCAATCTTCGATGGTGAGTTTAAAGTGCTGCACCAAAAGCTGGTGGGTGAAAAGCACCTTAAGCTGATGCTTGAGCCGCTCTACAAAGGCCACCCAACCAATGTGATGATTGACGGTATTGCCTTTAACGTCGACCTACGTCGCTGGCCTGATGCATCAGTAAAAACCGTTCATCTTGCATTTAAGCTCGATATCAACGAATTTCGCGGCAACCAATCGTTGCAGCTGATGATTGATCATATCGAAGCCAAATAGTGATTTTGGGCTCAATAATGCTCATCATATAGTGCCAAATTCAACAAGCTCTGTTCAAAAACAGGGCTTGTTTTCCTTCCTGCCCTTACAAAATTTACGTGTTTTTTATGCCTGTCAATTTTATATCCCATTAAGTTGTTGAATCTTGGTTCACCACTCTAAAAAATTCTGTATCTCCGTCACACTTTTGAGTACAATTCTTCGGTTAAATTCTACTCATAAATGATGAGCTAAAATGTTTGAAATCAATCCTATAAAAAACCGTCTGCAGGATGTGTCTGAGCGCACAAATATCCTGAGGGGGTATCTTTGACTATGACGCTAAGAAAGAGCGTCTAGAAGAAGTAAACGCAGAATTAGAACAACCGGATGTATGGAACGAACCTGAGCGTGCTCAAGCGCTAGGTAAAGAACGTTCTGCATTGGAAGCGGTAGTAGAAACGATCGACCAACTTGACCAAGGTGTTGAGGATGTTGATGGCCTATTAGAGCTTGCGGTTGAAGAAGAAGATCAAGAAACGTTCGATGAAATTGAACCAGAACTGGCCGAGCTTGAAGCTAAGCTAGAGAAGCTGGAATTCCGTCGTATGTTCTCTGGTGATCACGATGCATCAGATTGCTACATCGATTTACAGTCAGGTTCGGGCGGTACAGAAGCTCAAGACTGGACTTCAATGATGTTGCGCATGTACTTACGTTGGGCAGATTCGAAAGGCTTCAAGACTGAAGTTATCGAAGTGTCGGATGGTGATGTTGCTGGCCTTAAAGGCGCAACGGTACGTATTTCTGGTGAGTATGCTTACGGTTGGTTACGCACAGAGACTGGTGTTCACCGTCTAGTTCGTAAGTCACCATTTGATTCAAGTGGTCGTCGTCATACTTCATTTGCATCTGCGTTTATCTATCCTGAGATTGATGACAACATTACGATCGACATTAATCCTTCTGACCTACGTATTGACGTATACCGTGCCTCTGGCGCTGGTGGTCAGCACGTAAACACCACGGAATCAGCGGTACGTATTACTCACGTTCCGACTAACACTGTGGTTCAGTGTCAGAATGACCGTTCGCAGCATAAGAACAAAGATCAAGCGATGAAGCAGCTACGTGCTAAGCTTTTTGAACTTGAGATTCAAAAACAAAATGCTGAAAAACAAGCGAGCGAAGAGACGAAATCAGACATCGGTTGGGGCAGTCAAATCCGCTCTTACGTGCTGGATGATTCTCGTATCAAAGATTTACGCACCGGCATCGAAAACCGTAATACTCAAGCGGTTCTTGACGGTGACTTAGACAAGTTTATTGAAGCTAGCCTGAAATCAGGTCTGTAAGCTTTATCAACTATTAAGCTTTACCAATAATATTGGTAAAAATGCCTATATTTGCAAAAATATAGCGGTCCAAATTTTAAAAGCAGGGTACATCTCTAATGACTGATGCTGTTCAAAACGAAAACGCACAAGAAGCTTCTTCACCTGAAGAGAACAAACTAATCGCTGAGCGCCGCAGCAAGCTGGATCACATCCGCCAAAACTGCAAAGCTAACGGTCACCCAAATGACTTCCGTCGTGAGCACCTAGCTGGCGATCTTCAAGCGGAATTCGGTGAGAAGACTAAGGAAGAGCTAGAAGAGCTTAACCACATCGTTGCGATCGCTGGTCGTGTTATGGCGAAGCGTGGTCCATTCCTTGCGATTCAAGAAACTTCTGGTCGTATCCAAGCATACGCAGCGAAAGACGTTCAAAAAGTACTGAAAGAGAAGTACCAAGGCCTAGATATCGGTGACATCATCGGTGTTAAAGGTGCGCTTCACAAATCAGGTAAAGGCGACCTTTACGTGAACATGGAAGAGTTTGAATTGCTGACTAAAGCACTTCGTCCTCTACCAGAGAAGTTCCACGGTCTAACTGACCAAGAGATGCGTTACCGTCAGCGTTACGTTGACCTAATCGTGAACGAAGATTCTCGTAATGCATTCATCGTGCGTTCTAAGCTTGTATCTTCAATCCGTAACTTCATGAGCGCGAAAGGCTACCTAGAAGTTGAAACGCCAATGATGCACGTGATCCCGGGTGGCGCAACTGCACGTCCGTTCATCACTCATCACAATGCACTAGACATCGACATGTACCTACGTGTTGCACCAGAGCTTTACCTTAAGCGTCTAGTGGTGGGTGGTTTTGACCGTGTATTCGAGATCAACCGTAACTTCCGTAACGAAGGTCTATCTCCACGTCACAACCCAGAATTCACAATGATGGAATTCTACCAAGCGTACTCTGACTACAAAGACCTTATGGATCTGACAGAAGAGATGCTAAGCACGGCAGCAATGGACGTTCTTGGTTCTACTTCTATGCCTTACGGTGACGAAACGGTTGAGTTCGGTGGCACTTACGCTCGCATGAGCATGTTCGATGCAATCAAACACTACAACCCTGAGCACGCTGAGATTCAAGCGCTAACAGAAGCAGACCTACAAGACCGTGAAAAGATGGTTGCTATCGCAAAATCTGTACACGTAGACGTAGAAACGTTCTGGACATGTGGTCAGCTTCTAGAAGAGATCTTTGGTGAAACGGCTGAGCCTCAGCTAATTCAACCAACGTTCATCACTGGCTACCCAGCGGACATCTCTCCTCTAGCTCGTCGTAGCGATGACAACCCGTTCTTCACAGACCGTTTTGAGTTCTTCATCGGTGGCCGTGAAGTTGCGAATGGTTTCTCTGAGCTTAACGATGCACAAGACCAAGACGAGCGTTTCAAAGCGCAAGTTAACGCGAAAGACGCGGGTGATGACGAAGCGATGTACTACGATGCAGACTACATTACTGCACTAGAGCACGGCCTACCGCCAACAGCGGGTCAAGGTATCGGTATCGACCGTCTAGCAATGCTATTTACAAACACGCACACAATCCGTGACGTGATCTTGTTCCCGGCAATGCGTCCACAGGCGTAATTCTCGCTTATAGGGCGTAACAGCCTATGTAATTAAAAAGCCACCTTCGGGTGGCTTTTTCTGTTTTGGGGCTTCAAAACCTAGTCTGTACCGCACTCTTGATTCGAAAAATCGTTATTTCTGACATAGTCTTACTATTGAGACATAAAATCTAAGATAGTCTCACTACTATACGTCTCTGCGCTGAATACGCTCTCGCGGCATTTTGTCGAACGATGAAGCAGTGACTCGTATTAGTCTGATTTAAATAAAAATAGAATAAGGAAGAAGGATGGGAACTCAATTTAAGATGGATTCCTTACCAGGTTCTCTTATCGTCGTTGGTGGTGCGTACGAACCCTGGTTATCAGTGTTAGAACAAGTGGGTTGGCAGTGTACCCAGTGTGCAGATTTACGAAAAGCCGATGCCTTGATTGCTGATATTGGCCCATGTATTGGTATTGTCGATCTTAGTCATGATGAGTTCAGTCTCAACGGTATTGCTAACCTTGTGAGCAATAACAAGCAGGTGAGATGGCTCGCCTTTATCCGTGAATCTCAATTAAGCTCTGATACGATCTGCCAGTTTATCGTCAACTTCTGTATCGACTTTTTCACGGCACCAATCCCAGATGCTCAATTGCTGAGTACCATTGGTCACCAACTGGGTATGCTTAAGCTTGAGCAGAAGGTATGGCCAAACTACGGCATCAATAACAACATGGGACTGCTAGGCGATTCTGTGGCCGTGAAGCGCTTGAGAGACCAAGTAAAGCGTATTGGGCCGACTGATGTCAGTATCTTGATTTATGGCGAGAGTGGGGCTGGTAAAGAGACGATTGCACGCTCAATTCATCAAAACTCTTCGCGAGCGCAGAAGCCATTTTTAACGGTCAATTGTCGTGCCTTATCTGAGATGAGAATAGAAGCCGAGGTATTTGGTATCTCAGCACAGCCCGCTGCAGCACCTTGTCTGTTGGAAGAAGCCGATGGCGGAACCATCTTGCTTAATGATGTTTTAGCGATGCCACGCAATCAACAACTGAACCTGTTGCGCTTTCTACAAGAAGGTAAGATTGAAACTGCGAATGGACCTAAATCTGTCGATGTGCGTATTCTGGCCGCGAACTCCTCTGATATCGAGAAGGCGTTGATCGAGGGCGACTTCAATGAAGAGCTTTATCACTATATCAATGTTCTGCGTATTCATGTTCCAAGCTTAAAAGAACGTGTGAGCGATATTTCAGTACTGGCGAATCATTTTCTGCGTGAGTACTCGAAAGAGTTTAATGCTCAAGCGAAGAGCTTCTCAGACGATGCTATCCGTTCGATGAATCGATACCATTGGCCTGGAAATGTGCGTGAGCTGATGAATCAGATTAAGCGTGTTGTGTTGATGTCTGATGCTGTGATCATTGAGGATCACCAACTGGATTTACCAAAACAGAATGATGAACGCCGAAGCTTGAAGAGTATTCGAGAGCGCTCAGAGCGCGATGCGTTACTGATTGTATTGGAATCTTACGGTGGTCAGGTTTCATTGGCGGCTAAAGAGCTCGGTGTATCACGAGCGACGATGTACCGCTTGCTGAATAAACACAGCCTAATCTCTGAAGGTGTTGTTTAGACTCTTCTCTACATGACTTTATTCAGTCACCGTAAATTAAAGGCCACGTATCTACGTGGCTTTTTTGTTTCTGAAGGGTAGTCCGTTGTTTTCTAGTTAGACCCTAAGAGAGATATGCTGTGATTTTATATAAGCATAGTGAATATGTTATATGTAAATGAATATGCAACTGATATTTTAGGCGAATGCATTGTTTTAAAAATGTTAATCAATTAGCGGTTGAATAATATACTCACTTGGTTAGACTTTAACCGTTAAAGCAACGATTTAACAAAGACTTGTCTGCTTTTACTTCCCCATTTTTTTTGGATTTTTTAGTTAGCTTGGAGGCGCAAATGAAACATTTCGATTTTATACAGCATATTTGCGCGTCGTTTGAGCCGTGTACTGACATGGTGACTGATATGTCACTCACATCAGCCATAGCCGATCGAAACACCCAAGATAAACCTAACTAATAGATCCGTATCCTTATTTGGCTGCGGAAAAATAGCAGCTAAGTGAGAAGCCCTCATACTATCTAACACGCTATTTTTCCTCAGTTGATTCAACAACTGGAGAGTTATTATGCGTCACTCAGTATATTTAAAATTAGCAACAGTCCTTATCCGTGCCGATCTTCGTCGTGAAGAGCGCGAATGGCAACGAAAAGTTCGTCGTAGTTCATATGAGCTGCCATGGAACAATACTCACTTATTAAGAGATATTGGTCTTGAAGCTGACGGTCGACCGATTGGTTTTTCTGAACCAGAAGTCGTCACGATTGAACGTCGAGTACGTCACCTTCGTCGTGTCTTAAGTGCGCGAATACCGACGTAATCTGCGGGGTTGATAGCACCTTTCAACCCCTAAGATAATTAACAGTGATAGTTATGGCGTCGAAAGTGCAAACTTTTGAACTAGAACTGGCCAAAAAAGAGAAGCGCTTGCTTCTCTTTTTTGCTTTTTTAAGCCGAGATCTGTGCTTTTTTAAGTCGTTATCTAGTAAAGGAAAAGAGTTCTACTAAGCTTTATAGAGCAAGGGAGGCCGGCTATGCAAAAGCATCAATTAGACATGTGGTTACATGGAGAGCACAAAGACTCTTATCAAACACCCAAGGTGTACGTTATTGGCTGTTCTGATATTTCAGAATATCTATTGGCGGTGGAGTACAAACATAAGCTAGAACCGGTAAAGCAAGACGGCGAGCCGCTTCACTTTGGATCCTTGGATCAAGTGAAAGAGGAGTTACTCCGGCTCGGCTTTGAAAAGGCGTATCTTCGCTTACACAACGCCTATGATGAGTTTGGTAATGAGCCAAGCCAAAGCTACTGTGATATTGAACTGGCGCTCAAACCTCATTAAGAGGCGTTGGTAGCGAGATATTGATTCTAATTCCAGACTGTTTTTTAACGCACTGATAGTTTTGGCTATCGAGGCTCGATTAAACGATCTATGCGTAATGTGTTGTCAGTAATTTATGGGTGAATTGAGTTCGCAGATAGAAACCACGTGGTTTAGTTTTGATAGGTTTTCCGCTTGCACCGTAAGCTTCCGTTAACACACGACTGTTAGCAGCCTTCGGACGTAAATGCAGTGCTTCACCGTGTCTTGCTGTTATCTGTTCAACATTGCCTAAAACGATCAACTCCATCAGTTCTTCCCAATCTCGCTTCAAGAGTTCGTCTTCAGCTTGGCTAGGTGTCCATAATAATGGGGATCCTACATGCCTCTCTGCTAGCGGGATCTCTCTTTCTCCCTCGACAGGGATCCACAACACCTTAGACAGCTTGTTTCGAACGTGGCTGGTTTCCCAAGTTATGCCTTGCACACCCATCAAAGGAGCAACACACACAAAGGTGGTTTCGAGTGGCTTGCCAGAGTAGCTAATCGGAATGCTTTTTAGCTCGATACCGAGCTTGGCAAAATCTTGTTCTGGCTTACTGCCTGCAGGTGCACCCAAGTGCCATTCCAATAGCTGCCCAACCCAGCCTTTATCACGCTTAAGGTCGTTTGGCATCACCATCTCAGCTTCGTCAGCGAGCTCTTTAAAGGTCATTCCGGCGATGGCATACGCGCGCTCTAACAGCTCTTGTTGTGTTTGTGGTTCTGGTTTCATAATAAAAGGCATGATCAAAAAAATGATTTTATCAGAAGTTATCACCAAATGACGACTGGTTAAGAAATGATCTCCTTGCGAGAGAAGGGATCAAACTCAGGGTTATCCACAGGACATAAAGGTAATTAATTGAAATATTAATTTAGTGGATAAATAAACAGGGGTTTATGGTGGATAAAATGCTTGCCAAATGGGGTTCAAAATGAATCTTTCACTTAGTAGTGTGGATAAACATCGGAGTGGTTGATCTTTAACCATGTCAGGTTTCTGAAAGATCTTTTACATTTCTAATGTTTTTTAAAACTAGAATGTTATTTTAATTTACTGATTTATATAATAATAAAATTATTTTGACTGATTTGTTGTTTTTGGTGTTGATGAATCTATGGATTAAAAAAAACGATTGCGGGTAATTCTTCACATAGTTATTCACAGAAAAGGTGAATAAATGTGGTCTATGTCTCACTATTGTGTGGGTAACTAGAATTTGAGCAAAACTTATCCATATTCCTAGTTATTATTCATAAATATAGCGCTTATCACGTCACTAAGTTTGCTCCGATTGGGGATATGTGGAAAAATCAGAGTAATTAAAAATTTAGATAGAGGTTGGCCAGTGATAGATGGCGATGGTTACCGATTAAATGTTGGTATTGTAATCTGTAACAACCATGGTCAGGTCTTCTGGGCTAAACGATACGGGCAACATTCATGGCAATTCCCTCAAGGGGGAATAGATGAAGGTGAGACTCCGGAACAGGCAATGTACCGCGAGTTGTATGAAGAGGTTGGCCTTACTAAAAAGGATGTAAAGATCGTCGCGACAAGTCGTCATTGGTTACGCTACAAGCTACCCAAACGACTGGTTCGGTGGGATTCTAAACCTGTCTGTATTGGACAAAAACAGAAGTGGTTCCTTTTGCGCTTAGATTGCGATGAATCGCATATCAATATGCAGCGTGGAAGTACACCTGAGTTTGATGGTTGGCGTTGGGTGAGTTACTGGTACCCAGTTCGACAAGTTGTTTCTTTCAAGCGAGATGTTTACCGTCGAGCGATGAAAGAGTTCGCATCTTTAGCAATGCCGTTTAAAGAGCGAAAAATAAAAGGAAAGCGCAAATTGCGTAGAGGTTAAGCATGCTCAGTCAACTAAGGGAAATAGTTGAACACGTATCAAGAGTTGAAGATGTGTCGACGGCTCTTGATATTTTGGTTAAAGAGACATGCAGTGCGATGCAGACGGAATGTTGCACCGTGTATTTGGCAAATAATGATATGCAGCGCCTTGAGTTGATGGCAACTCAAGGCCTGATCTTCAAAGGCAATAGCATTCACATTGGTTTTGACGAAGGTCTGGTTGGCCTTGTTAAAAGAAGTGCTGAACCTATCAACCTTGCACAAGCGTCTGCTCACCCTGCTTATAAGTTTTTTCCAGAGCTTGGAGAAAACGTCTATCACTCTTTTCTCGGTACTCCGATTATCCACCGCAAGCAAGTGCTCGGTGTATTGGTCATTCAACAGAAGACCCCACGTTTATTTAGTGAGATGGAAGAATCCTTCCTTGTCACGCTCTCTGCACAACTTGCCGTTATTGTGGCGCACGCCCAAACTCAAGGCCATTGGCTGTTAGAGCAACAGAAGCTACCGGCTACTAAAGGTATTGCAGCTTCATCGGGCGTGGCGATTGGTGACTTATGGTGGGACAACACTCAGCCTGAACTCACCGATGTTTATCCTGCTTCGACGCTCAATATAGAGAGAGAGCATGAGTTGTTGGCGGTAGCGGTTGAAAACGCCCTCAATGACTTTAAGCGCATGCGAAAGCGCTTAGATAGCGAAATCAATAAAGATGCGTTGGCGATCTTTGACCTGTTTACTCACTTACTCAACGATCCTATGCTGCGTAAGGATCTAAAAAGCCAAATCCAGAAAGGCGATAAAGCCGATTGGGCACTAAGACAGGTTGTAGAGAGTTATTCTAATCGCTTTGCTCGTATGTCGGACGTGTATCTTCGTGAGAGAGCACAAGACATCCGAGAGCTCGGACAAAGGCTGCTCTATTTCCTCCACAACTCTGAACATGAACTTCGCACGTTAGATAAGCCGATTATCCTAGTGGTTCGTGAGTTAACCGCTTCGGTATTAGCGTCTATTCCCAAAGAAAAGCTCTTCGCGGTGATTTCCTTGGAAGGGGCGGCGAACTCGCACGCAGCGATTTTATCTCGAGCGCTTGGCATACCTTCCGTCATGGGGGTAAACCTCAACCTAGCTCAAGCTAATGGCAAGCGAGCGATTGTTGATGGGTATAGCGGTGAGATCTTTATTGAGCCGACTAAAAGCCTGCTCAAAGAATATCGAGGGCTGATTCTAGAAGAGAGTGAGCTCTCCTCTATGGTCAATCGCGAGCTGTACCTACCGGCAAAAACGCAAGACAACAAGCAAGTCGAGATTCTGCTTAATGCGGGTTTAAGTGCAGACACTAACATCGCTATCAACCAAGGCGTTGATGGCGTAGGGCTGTATCGAACTGAAATTTCTTTCTTGTTGCAGCAAAGATTCCCGTCAGAGGATGAACAATTCAAGCAGTATCGTTCTGTACTGGCAAGCTACCCAGAGAAACAAGTGGTGATGCGTACACTCGATATCGGTGGTGATAAGGCCTTACCGTATTTTCCTATCGAAGAGGACAATCCATTCCTTGGTTGGCGTGGTATTCGGTTTACGCTCGATCATCCTGACATCTTTATTATTCAGTTACGTGCCATGCTACGTGCGAGCTGTGAAAGCCATAACTTGAGTATTTTGCTGCCGATGATCTCTGGTGCACAGGAGTTGGATGACGCGCTACAGTTGATTGAACAAGCGTATGATGAAGTGCATGAGCTTGATAACCGAGTGCGTATGCCTCGCGTTGGTATCATGATTGAAGTGCCATCCATGCTGTACATACTGCCGCTGATTGCGCATAAGGTCGACTTTGTTTCAGTCGGTACCAACGACTTAACCCAATATTTATTAGCGGTTGATCGGAACAATTCACGAGTATCCGATGTCTATGAATCAATGCACCCTGCGGTGATCATGGCATTAAAAAAAATTCATGATACTTGTAAGCAATATCAATTACCTGTTTGTATTTGTGGCGAGTTAGCCGGTGACCCGATGGGCGCGCTGCTATTGATTGGATTGGGGTATGAGACGTTAAGTATGAATACCTCGAATGTCGCAAGAACCAAATATTTGATTCGTCAATCGAACTTGGCTGAATTACAGGATTTGGCAAATAAGGCACTTTCAAAACCGTATGGTAGTGACATCTATAGTATGATGCTGAACTATTTCGAAGAGCGTGAATTTACAGGCTTCATTCGAGCAGGTAAAAAATAGGATTTAACGTGTCATATGAACTGATAGGCTTGTTAGCGGGCCTTGGTGCTATTGTTGGTGTTTTAGCAGGCTTGCTAGGCATTGGTGGTGGTTTGCTGGTTGTTCCTGCCTTACTGTTTTTGCTTCCTAAAGCGGGTATCCCCCAAGAGTTTGCGATGCAAATGGCATTGGCTACTTCGCTATCAACCATCATCGTTACGTCGGGATCGTCTGCGATTAACCATCTAAAGTTGGGTAACGTAGAGATGTTTGTCGTTAAATGGTTGATGCCAGGTGTGGTGATAGGTGGCTTCCTCGGCTCTTTCGTGGCCGATGTAATTCCAGCTCAATACTTACCAAAAGTCTTTGGTGTGATTGTTTTGGTGTTGGCGTTGCAAATGCTATTGTCGATTCGCTCCAAGAGCCAAAAATCGATGCCGGGTTCAGCTAAAACCGTGTTGTGTGGCGGCGGGATTGGTTTGGTATCAAGCTTAGCGGGCATTGGCGGTGGGTCTTTATCGGTACCTTTCCTTAACCATCACGGTGTGGAAATGCGTAAAGCCGTCGGCTCATCTTCGGTATGCGGTTGTGTTATCGCGATTTCGGGAATGCTAGGTTTCATTTGGCATGGATCTTCTGTCGATGCTCTTCCTGCGTATAGCTTGGGTTATGTTTATCTACCGGCTTTGATCGCGATATCTTGTACCTCAGTTTTGACCACTCGAGTGGGTGCGAAACTGGCCACTCAATTGCCAACCCCTGTGCTGAAGAAATTCTTTGCGGTATTTTTAATGTTTATAGCAGCCACAATGCTGCTGTAGTGTCTTTTCTGTTAGTCATTGAGCTAACCGTTAATCAATTTAGATAGAGAGCCAAGTATGTCTCAGGGTTTTATCGAGTTCCCAAATATCGATCCTGTTCTTATTGAACTAGGACCAATCTCAGTTCGTTGGTACGGCCTAATGTACCTTGTCGGTTTTATGTTTGCTCTTTGGTTAGCAAATCGCCGAGCTGATCAACCGGGTAGTGGTTGGACTCGAGAGCAAGTATCAGACTTACTGTTTGCTGGCTTTCTAGGTGTGGTGTTGGGTGGTCGTATTGGCTACGTACTTTTCTACAACTTTGACCTTTTCCTAGCAGACCCACTGTACCTATTTAAGGTATGGACTGGCGGTATGTCTTTCCACGGTGGCTTGCTGGGTGTTATCACCGCAATGTTCTGGTATGCGAAAAAGAATGGTCGCACCTTCTTTGGCGTGGCAGACATGATTGCACCACTCGTCCCATTTGGTTTAGGTATGGGCCGTCTAGGTAACTTCATGAACAGCGAGCTTTGGGGCCGTGTGACTGATGTGCCATGGGCGATTGTGTTCCCTAACGGTGGTCCACTTCCTCGTCACCCATCTCAACTTTACGAGATGGCGCTTGAAGGTATCGTGCTGTTCTTCATCTTGAACTGGTTTATCAAAAAGCCGCGTCCTCTTGGTTCTGTATCAGGGTTATTCCTAGCTGGATATGGTACATTCCGCTTCTTAGTAGAATACGTACGTGAACCTGATGCTCACCTAGGTTTGTTCGGTGGGTTTATCTCTATGGGACAAATTTTGTCACTGCCAATGGTTATCATCGGTGTGCTGATGATGGTGTGGGCATACAAGCGTGGTCACTACAAAGACGAATTACCACAACAAACGAAGTAAGGAATTGGTGTGAAACAGTATTTAGATCTCTGTCAGCGTATCGTTGATGACGGTACTTGGATTGAAAATGAACGCACGGGCAAGCGTTGCCTAACCGTGATCAATGCTGACCTTGAATATGATGTTGGTAATAACCAATTCCCACTGGTAACAACGCGTAAGAGTTTTTGGAAAGCCGCAGTTGCTGAGCTGCTTGGCTATATCCGTGGTTACGACAATGCTGAAGATTTTCGTAAGCTAGGGACTAAAACTTGGGATGCGAATTCTAACCTGAATGAAGCATGGCTGAATAACCCTTACCGCAAGGGTGAAGATGACATGGGCCGTGTTTATGGCGTTCAAGGACGTGCATGGGCAAAACCTGACGGCGGTCATATCGACCAACTGAAGAAGATTGTTGATGATCTAACTAACGGTATTGATGACCGCGGCGAGATCTTAAACTTCTACAACCCAGGTGAGTTCCACATGGGATGTTTGCGTCCGTGTATGTACAGCCATCACTTCTCACTACTTGGTGATACTCTGTACCTAAACAGCACTCAGCGCTCTTGCGATGTACCCCTAGGCCTGAACTTCAACATGGTTCAAGTGTATGTCTTCCTAGCTATCATGGCGCAAATCACGGGTAAGAAAGCTGGCGTGGCTTACCATAAGCTAGTAAATGCTCATATTTACGAAGATCAACTTGCACCTATGCGTGATATCCAGTTAAAGCGTGAGCCGTTAGCTGGCCCAACATTCCATATCAATCCTCAGATTAAGTCTCTAGAAGATTTGGAAACATGGGTAACGATGGATGACTTCTGGGTTGAAGGTTACGAATGCCACGAAGCGATTAAGTACCCATTCTCGGTTTAATCTCACTCGCTTTGTTTGATTGAAAGGCTGCCTCTGTGCCTGTCTCTTATACACAA
>NZ_JBFRPJ010000125.1:0-9188 GCF_041471945.1 Vibrio sp. 10N.261.51.A4 | reverse complement strand
TGTGTATAAGAGACAGCCCTTGTGGAGGCTTTTTGCGTTTAGGAGTCTCGCTTTTTGACCTCGCTTTTCTCTACCAAACTAAGTGTCCGCAAATCTAAGCATTCGTAAAAGTTTGGTTTTCGTTATCAGACATCGAACCATGGATGTGGTATTGATAGCACAACATTATAAGACGACGTCAGTGGAGAGTTTGTATGTCACAGCCTTTTTCAATTGCCATTCATGGTGGTGCAGGAACCATCTTGCGCGAGCAAATGAGCTATGAATTAAAAGCGGGTATTACCGAGGCTTTGGAAAAATCGGTTTTGGCTGGTTATCAAATATTGCAATCGGGTGGTGATGCTCTGGATGCGGTAGTGGCATCGGTTAAGGTGATGGAAGACAGCCCGCACTTTAATGCCGGTAGGGGCTCTGTTTTAACGCATGATGAATTTGTTGAGATGGACGCTTCTGTGATGCATGGCCGCGAAATGGATGCAGGTGCTATTGCAGGCGTTCGCCATATCAAAAACCCAATTGAGCTTGCACGTGATGTGATGCGGAAAAGCGACCATGTGTTGCTGATTGGTGAAGGTGCCGAGAAGTTTGCGTTTGAGCATGACTACACCTTTACCGAGCAAGACTACTTCTTTACTGAGCGCCGCTATGACCAACTTCAGTCGATGAAAGAGAAAGGCATCTTTGCTCTGTCTGAAGCGAAATATGATGAACAGCAAGCTGAGAAATACCCTGACGATAAAAAGTACGGCACGGTTGGTGCGGTCGCATTAGACCAAGCGGGTAACTTAGCGGCAGCAACCAGTACCGGTGGCGTGACCAATAAGAAATACGGTCGTGTGGGTGACTCTCCGATCATTGGTGCAGGAACCATCGCTGAAAATGGCAATGTTGCCGTCTCAACAACCGGGATGGGTGAGTTCTTCCTACGTAAAATGGTCGCCAGTGATGTCGCAGCACGAATGCGTTATCTGAAAGAAGATGTGCACACCGCTTGTGAAACGATCATTCAAGGTGAATTGAAAACCATGGGTGGAGAAGGTGGCTTGATCGCTATCGATGGCCAAGGCGATATACATTTTGGTATGAACAGCTCAGGAATGTATCGTGCAAGCGTTGATACTCAAGGTCGTGTTGAAGTGAAGATTTATGCCGACGACTAAGTTGGTATCGGCTTAATTGGCTTTAGCTTATTCACTGAGATGAAATAAACAAAAGGGCGACAGATAAGTATCTGTCGCCCTTTTAGTTTTCTATGTCCCGTCCTGAAATGTGTTTACACATTGAGGACGAGAAACTAACGATATGCGTCGTTAGATTTAATTGGTTATTTTGAACCGCACTTAATAGTGTGGAGGTGGCGTCTCTTCTGATGCGTCAGCTAGATTAGAGCCATCCATATTTTTTACTTTGCCAACCACGAACTTCATCTGATCTTGCATTCTCGTGATTAACATTTGTTGTTGGCTAAGCGCTTCATTGAGTTCTTCAATGGTCTGTTCTTGGAAAGCTAGCTGACACTCTAGGTCATTTACGCGGCTTTCTAGTTGTTCAACTCGCTTTTCTGTCATCGTTCTTAATCCACATTCCAAGCTTGGGCAATGCCCGCAGAGGTGCCCGATATCACACGGTTCTTATCATCAAAGGCTGCATCATACACTACCGCACGAGGAGGGCGAGCATCTTTTAGTGGCTCAGCATCGTGGCGAGAAATTCGTTTGCCATCCTGAGTATTCCACACACTCACTTGGCTGGATGGCGTGCCCGTCACCAACATGCTGCCGTCATCAGAAAAACGAGCACTCGAAAAAATCAACTGTCGAGACCAGCTTTGCAATTGCGCTTGAGGTTCGCCCGTTTCAAGATCCCAAATCATCGCTTGATTGCCGCCATCAGAGGTAAAAGCCAGCTCGCCATCGCGTTGTAGCGCGACTCGTACTACTCTTTGTTCATGCTCAAAGGTGCGTAATACCAAGCCTGACTCGGTATCCCACAGGTAGGCTTTATAGTCGTTGCCACCTGATAATGCGTAGCGACCATTGGAAGAAAGGGAAACAGAATTAACTTTTTCTCGGTGAGCAAGGAACTCAAGACGGCGTCCGGTGACTAAGTCCACATAGATCGCTTTGCCATTAGACAGGCCAAGCAATACTTTTTCACCATTGCTAGAGATATCGACATCGCGAATTAAGCCATCGGAGATAGACCAAAGCCCTTGTGCTTGAGTCCAAGAGAGGTCCCAAACGGCGAAGTTCATCTGGCTTGCGGTAATGGCAAAGCGGCCATTGTCCGAGATACGGATACGCGATACTTGGTTTTCTAATTGATCTTGTGGGCCGAGTTGAGCTAACTCTTTGTTTTCGGCAAGGTCCCAAAGCAATAGTTGTTTTTTCTGAGAGTAGAGCAGGGCGAAGCGTCCATCTCTGCTAAGGGCAAAGCTGGTGGCACCATTGGGTTCTATTTCCCAACGTTGCTCATCATCTTGGAAGAAAAAACATCCATTTAACAAGGCGATGACAATTGTACATAGCAATGAGTGGAAAAATATTCGCATCACATCTAATAATCCGGTTTGTGTCGAAAGACATATGACTAGTATATTGTTATAACTAACGTATTCACACCAATCTAATCATTAGATTTGTGCACAATAACCAATGGCTTGGCCATTAATTGGAGAATTCAATGAAATCAGTTTTAAAAGTATCACTGCTTGCCGCAACGGTTATGCTAGCAGTTGGTTGTCAGAAAGAAGAACCAAAGGCAGAAGCTCCACAGGTAGAAGAAGTTAAAGTTGAAGCAGTAAACTTTAAAACAGAAGATGACAAAGCGGCTTACGCAATCGGTGTATCTTTCGCTAACTACCTAAGCACAAGCATTGATAAGCCAAGCGAGCTAGGTATCAACCTAGACAAAGATATGGTTCTTCAAGGTATCGAAGACGTATTCGCAGAGAAAACAGCACTTAACGAAGAAGAAACTCGCGCAGCTCTTGAAGCTCTAGACAAGCGTGTTGCTGAAACGATGCAAGCACAAGCGGCAGAAAAATCTGCAGAAGTGAAGAAAGCCGGTGATGACTTCCGCGCTGAGTTCGCTAAAACTGAAGGCGTTAAGCAAACTGAATCTGGTCTACTTTACCAAGTAATGACTGCTGGTGAAGGCGCTTCTCCAAAAGACACTGATACCGTTCAAGTACACTACAAAGGTACGCTAACAGACGGTACTCAGTTCGACAGCTCTTACGATCGTGGCGAACCAGCA
Source organism: Vibrio sp. 10N.261.51.A4 (assembly GCF_041471945.1). Lineage (NCBI taxonomy): Bacteria > Pseudomonadati > Pseudomonadota > Gammaproteobacteria > Vibrionales > Vibrionaceae > Vibrio > Vibrio sp. 10N.261.51.A4. The sequence continues at coordinate 5,930 of NZ_JBFRPJ010000125.1, read as the reverse complement.
ACATTCCCACTAAACCGCGTAATCCCAGGCTGGACTGAAGGCGTACAACTGATGCAAGTTGGTTCTAAGTACAAGTTCGTTATCCCGCCAGAGCTAGCATACGGTGAGCAAGACACACCGACTATCCCAGCTAACTCAACGCTAGTATTCGAAGTAGAACTACTAAACATCGATAACGCTGAAGCAGCTCCTGCACAGTAATATCGGTTAAAAGCCTCGTACTAAAATACGTTGATTGAATAAAAAGCCTAACTTTGAGTTAGGCTTTTTTTATGATTTGAAGATGAGTATTTGATTTTTAAACTTGTTCTAAATCACTAGTTGCAATGTTAGCTAGGTGTGCAATTAAAATTTTCTGATAAACTTACATAAATTTGTTGATTTTTCACACGAAGGTAAGGAATAAGTGACTACTACAGAAACAGTCAATGCAGATGTGTTACTTGAAATGGAATCAGTCCACGTTATGCCATTCAGTGAACACGATAAAATCATTCTAAGATCTTATGAGGCCGTTGTTGACGGTATTGCGAGCCTTATTGGTCCGTTTTGTGAAATCGTTTTGCACTCTTTAGAAGACCTCAATACTTCTGCGATTAAAATTGCCAACGGCGAAAATACAGGTCGTCAGGTTGGCTCGCCGATTACCGATCTTGCATTGAAGATGCTAAAAGATATTGAAGGTTCTAAGCGTAACTTCTCACGTTCATACTTCACTCGCGCTAAAGGCGGAGTGTTGATGAAGTCGATCACGGTTGCTATCCGCAACGGTGAAGACCGAGTGATTGGCCTACTGTGTATTAACGTGAATCTAGACGCGCCATTCTCACAAGTGCTGCAATCGTTCATGCCTACACAAGACGCAGACGAAGCCGCATCATCGGTTAACTTCGCTAGTGACGTTGAAGAACTTGTCGACCAAACGGTTGAACGCACCATTGAAGAAATTAACGCTGACAAATCGGTATCGAACAATACTAAGAACCGTCAGATCGTGATGGAGCTGTACGACAAAGGTATTTTCGATATTAAAGACGCGATCAACCGCGTTGCTGAGCGACTGAACATCTCTAAGCACACCGTGTACCTATACATCCGCCAACGTAAAACAGAGGATGAAGAGGGTTGCTAAGCTATACACTCCTAGTGAATGGGCCAGTCTATGGCTCACAGTCAGCAAGAAGTGCCTACCAGTTTGCCGTGGCTCTGATTAAACAGGGCCACAAACTTCACAGTGTGTTCTTCTATCAAGATGGCGTCAGTAACGGCTCAGACCTTACCGTACCGGCTAACGATGAATTTGATTTAGCTTCTGCTTGGCAAAAGCTGGCTGATGAACACGATGTTAGCCTTGAAACCTGTGTGGCAGCTGCGCTAAGACGCGGAGTGATTAGCTCTGAAGAAGCAGAGCAACATCAACTAAGTGCCTCTAACCTAGCCACTGGATTTACTCAAGCCGGATTAGGAAGCTTATCGGAAGCGCTACTAACGCAAGATAGGGTTGTGCAGTTTTGAGAAAGTTAGCCTTTATATTTAACAGTTTCCCTCATACGACCGCTGCGGGTAGAGAAGGGTTAGACGCCCTGCTTGCTGCGTCCGCATATAGTGAAGACATTGCCGTGTTCTTTGTTGGCGATGGCGTGACACAGCTTCTCAAAGCGCAGCAGCCCGACGAAACACTATCGCGTGACTACATCTCTGCATTCAAACTTATGGACCTGTACGACATCGAACAGGTGTATGTGTGTCAGCGTAGTCTGAGTCAGTTTGGTCTTTCAGCAGACAACCTGCTGATCGATGTGACCACCGTTGAAGCCGACGAGTTAACGCAGAAGTTAGCTCAGTGCCAACAGATACTGACTTTCTAGGGGACGCTATGCTTCATATTGTAAAATCAGTCGACAAACTTAAACTCGCATTGACCTATTCTCAGCCACAAGATCAGTATCTTTTGGTGGAAGATGCGGTGTATGTTTGCCTTCCCAATCATGAGTTATTCACTCAAATCTGCGCAGTAGAGCAGGTGTCGGTGTTAAAACCAGATCTCGATAGCCGAGGTTTACAACTACTTGTCTCAAGTACCATTGATCAAGTTGACTTCGATGGCTTCGTTAAACTGACGGTTTTGAACGACAAATCAGTCACTTGGTAGCTGTGTTTTATCAGTTTGGTTAAAAGTAGACCATCCTGAGCTCTAGACGGCTAAAAAAGATCTGTATATTTCTTGACACACCTCCCACTGCTGAATAGAATTTTGCGTCCCTAATTACGACTTGTGATTAGGGATAGATTTTTCACAAAGCTTACTTTCAAGTAAATTTCAGGAGCTAGTTAATGGCAACTATTAACCAGTTGGTTCGCAAACCTCGTGTAAAGCAAGTTGTTAAAAGCAACGTGCCTGCACTAGAAGCGTGCCCACAAAAACGTGGTGTATGTACTCGTGTTTACACTACTACACCTAAAAAACCTAACTCGGCACTACGTAAAGTATGTCGTGTACGTCTAACTAACGGTTTCGAAGTAACTTCGTACATCGGCGGTGAAGGCCACAACCTACAAGAGCACAGTGTTGTACTAATCCGTGGCGGTCGTGTAAAAGACCTTCCGGGTGTTCGTTACCACACTGTTCGCGGCGCACTTGACTGTGCTGGCGTTAACGACCGTAAACAAGGTCGTTCTAAGTACGGTGTGAAACGTCCTAAGTCTTAATTGATTCTCTTTTTTAAAAAGAAATCGTTAAGTAAGGCCAAACACTATTTTATTTATTATTCTGAAAAGTTTTGGAAAAAACCTGAAGAAGACAACGGAGAATATCCATGCCACGTCGTCGCGTAATAGGTCAGCGTAAGATCCTTCCAGATCCTAAGTTCAAATCTGAATTGCTGGCAAAATTCGTTAACATCCTTATGGTTGACGGAAAGAAATCTACTGCAGAAAAAATCGTTTACACTGCACTAGATTCAATGGCTGAGAAGTCTGGTAAAGACCACTTAGCTGTATTTGAAGAAGCTCTTGAAAATGTTCGCCCAGCGGTAGAAGTTAAATCTCGCCGTGTAGGTGGTTCAACTTACCAAGTACCTGTAGAAGTTCGTCCGGTTCGCCGTAACGCTCTTGCTATGCGTTGGGTAGTTGAAGCTGCGCGTAAGCGTGGTGAAAAATCTATGGCTCAACGCCTAGCTGCTGAAATGCTAGACGCGTCTGAGAACAAAGGTACTGCGGTTAAGAAACGTGAAGACGTTCACCGCATGGCTGACGCAAACAAAGCGTTCGCACATTACCGTTGGTAATACCTTTTTAGTGCTGCAAGGTTCCTTGCAGCACTTCTTTAGTTCCTATGCTTATGCTAGGAACTATTGCTATTTCTAGGGCAAGCAATTTTTAGCGAAGCATCGCTTTTAACGCCTAATCTAGACATAGCAATAGTCCCTAAGTCTCTAATAAGAGGATTCAACCGTGGCTCGTAAAACTCCTATAGAGCAATACCGTAATATCGGTATCGTTGCTCACGTAGATGCAGGTAAAACAACCACAAGTGAACGTATTCTGTTCTATACCGGTCTTTCTCACAAAATCGGCGAAGTTCACGATGGTGCAGCAACCATGGACTGGATGGAGCAAGAGCAAGAGCGCGGTATTACGATCACTTCAGCAGCAACCACTACGTTTTGGCGTGGTATGGAAGCTCAGTTCTCGGACCACCGTATTAACATCATCGACACTCCTGGACACGTTGACTTCACAATCGAAGTAGAACGTTCTTTGCGTGTGCTTGATGGTGCAGTTGTTGTGTTCTGTGGCTCATCTGGTGTTGAACCTCAGTCAGAGACAGTATGGCGTCAAGCTGATAAGTACCAAGTTCCACGTATGGTTTTCGTTAATAAAATGGACCGTACCGGCGCTGACTTCTTGCGCGTAGTTGAACAGATCAAGGACCGCTTAGGCGCAACTCCTGTTCCAATTCAACTGAACATTGGTGCTGAAGAAAACTTCCAAGGCGTTGTCGATCTTATCAAGATGAAGGCAATTAACTGGAATGAAGCTGACCAAGGCATGACTTTCACGTACGAAGATATTCCTGCAGACATGCAAGAAATGGCTGAAGAATATCGTACAGAACTTGTTGAAGCTGCTGCAGAAGCAAATGAAGAGCTGATGGATAAGTACCTTGAAGAAGGTGAACTAACAGAAGCTGAAATCAAACAAGGTCTTCGTACTCGTACCCTTAATAATGAAATCGTACTTGCTACTTGTGGTAGTGCATTCAAAAACAAAGGTGTACAAGCTGTTCTAGATGCAGTTGTTGATTTCCTTCCTTCTCCAGTCGATGTACCTGCAATTAAAGGTATCGATGAAGATGAGAACGAAGCAGAGCGTCACGCAGACGACAAAGAACCGTTCTCAGCGCTAGCATTTAAGATTGCAACAGACCCATTCGTTGGTACTTTAACTTTCATCCGTGTTTACTCTGGTGTTGTTGAAAGCGGTAAAACAGCTTATAACTCTGTGAAGAAACAACGTGAACGCTTAGGTCGCATTGTTCAAATGCACTCAAACAAGCGAGAAGAAGTAAAAGAAGTACGAGCAGGTGACATCGCAGCCATCATTGGCCTGAAAGATGTGACTACTGGTGAAACCCTTTGTGACCAGAACCATAAGATTGTTCTTGAGCGCATGGAGTTCCCAGACCCAGTTATTCAGATCGTTGTAGAGCCAAGCTCTCAAGCTGATCAAGATAAAATGACTATCGCTCTAGGTAAACTAGCAGCGGAAGACCCATCGTTCCGCGTTGATATGGATGCGGAAACTGGCCAGACTCTGATTTCTGGTATGGGTGAACTACACTTAGATATCATCGTTGACCGTATGAAGCGCGAATTTAGCGTGAACTGCAACGTTGGTAACCCGCAAGTGGCTTACCGTGAGACTATTCGTGGTACAGCGAAAGCGGAAGGTAAATTTATCCGTGAACATGGTGGTAAAGGTCAGTACGGTCACGTATGGCTGAAACTAGAACCATCAGAAGCTGGCGAAGGCTTTGTCTTTGTGGATGAAATTGCCAATGGTATCGTACCGAAAGAGTTTATCACTTCAGTTGCTAAAGGCGTTGAAGAGCAGATGAACAATGGTGTGCTTGCTGGCTATCCAGTTTTGGATATCAAAGCTACACTATATGATGGTTCTTACCATGAAACAGATTCAAGTGAGATGGCGTTTACAATCGCTGCCTCTATGGCTTTCAGAACGGGTGCACTTGAAGCGCAACCGGTTCTGCTTGAGCCTATGATGAAAGTTGAAGTAACTACTCCAGAAGACTGGATGGGTGACGTTGTTGGCGATATTAACCGTCGTCGCGGCATCATCGAAGGTATGGACGAGGGGACAGCTGGCCTGAAGATAATTCGTGCACAAGTTCCGTTGTCTGTCATGTTCGGTTACGCAACTGATTTACGTTCTGCGACACAAGGTCGTGCTTCTTACTCTATGGAGTTTAGTGAGTACGCTGAAGTGCCTAACAATGTTGCAAAAGCAATCATTGCAGAGCGTGGTTAAACAAAAGGAAGGCATTTTTTTTCATTTTTTGAAAGAACAATGCGTCCAAATATTGCGCTAACGAGAGTTGGCGCATAAAATAGCAATTTCTGGCGCGTCTCGCTCAATAATGAACGTGGCGAATCATAACTAGGAAGGAACACGATTGTGTCTAAAGAAAAATTTGAACGTACGAAACCGCACGTAAACGTTGGTACTATCGGCCACGTTGACCACGGTAAAACAACTCTAACTGCTGCTATCTGTACTACTCTTGCAAAAGTATACGGCGGTGTTGCTAAAGATTTCGCATCTATCGATAACGCTCCAGAAGAGCGTGAGCGCGGTATCACAATCGCAACTTCTCACGTTGAGTACGACACTCCAGCACGTCACTACGC
>NZ_JBFRPJ010000124.1:0-451 GCF_041471945.1 Vibrio sp. 10N.261.51.A4 | reverse complement strand
GGTTCATCGCGGATTAGCGGGAACTAAAAACAAAAACGGTAGTAAGTGATATGGTTTAGTCGCCAAACAAAAATCATACACAAACTACCGTTTTCATGCCGAATCATACTTTCCTATCTTCATTCTGGGAAGGCTTTCAAATAGTAAAGTCTCACCAGACAGCATCACTTATTACCCTGACTCTTAAACCTAACTCTGAGGCTAAGTGCCTTTGTGGTCTTGAAGCCGAAGCTATCCATGAGTATCAATGGCGTCATGTGAAAGAAGCCATGTTGCTCGGTGTTCCTGTTGAACTTTCCGTTCAAACACGAAGAATTAAGTGTCGTGACTGCGGCATAAAAACAGAGTCTCTATCTTGGCTAGAGCCTTATGCTCGCATCACGAAGCGCCTAAAAAGTTATATAGAACAACTGCTGCCTCTTCTTCCCATTAAGCATATCTCCCAGTTAAC
>NZ_JBFRPJ010000123.1:0-12496 GCF_041471945.1 Vibrio sp. 10N.261.51.A4 | reverse complement strand
CTTAAGTGAACGGCATTACTGAATAATCAGCGGTTTTTAAATTCTTTAAGAGAACGCTAAGCGTGGCTTAGAACAACTCTTCTGCAACGCGGAACAGCTCAGAACGGTCTGGGTTCTGCATGTTCTCGATACAATCGATGATGTCGTGGTGAACAAGTTCTTCTTTCTCGATACCAACACAACGACCACCGTGACCTTCTTGAAGAAGGTGAACAGCGTAGTTACCCATACGAGAAGCCAATACACGGTCAAATGCAGTAGGACGACCACCACGTTGGATGTGACCAAGAACCGTTGCACGAGTTTCACGACCTGTTGAAGATTCGATCTCTTTAGCCAGTTCGTTAGCATCCATCATTAGCTCAGTTAGAGCGATGATTGCGTGCTTCTTACCTTTCGCAATACCATCTTGGATGTTGCTGATAAGCTGTTCTTTATCTAGGCCAGTCTCTGGAGTAATGATGTACTCACAACCACCCGCGATTGCTGACATAAGCGTAAGGTCACCACAGTGACGGCCCATGATTTCAACAATAGAAATACGTTGGTGAGAAGAAGACGTGTCACGTAGACGGTCAATTGAATCAATAACAGTGTTAAGCGCTGTTAGGTAACCGATTGTGTAGTCAGTACCCGCGATATCGTTATCGATTGTGCCTGGAAGACCGATACATGGGTAACCCATTTCAGTCAGCTTCTTAGCACCCATGTAAGAACCGTCACCACCGATAACAACAAGTGCTTCGATACCGTGCTTCTTAAGGTTCTCAATGCCTTTCTCACGAACAGCAACGTCTTTAAATTCAGGGAAACGTGCAGAACCTAAGAAAGTACCACCACGGTTGATCACGTCAGATACGCTTGAACGGTCAAGCTTTTCGATACGGTCTTCAACAAGGCCTTGGTAGCCATCGTAAATACCGTAAACTTCAATGCCAACTGATAACGCAGTACGAACAACGCCGCGAACTGCTGCGTTCATACCTGGAGCGTCACCACCACTGGTCAAAACACCGATCTTCTTAATCATGCTCACCCTCGATTTTTGGGAATCTATTATTCAATTCTTGTTCTTGCTGATTGTATATCAACAAGATTTTAAATCTATATTTGTGCGTTATGTTACATTTCCTCAACAGGAATAGCACTCAAATCGCGTAAAATTATGTAACATTTCTACTTCTGTAAGAGTATTACAGTTTTACTCAATAACTTTGTTGATTCACATCAGAATCAACATTAATTGTTACTAAGGTGGTTTTTGAATCACCTAACAGTTAATAATTTTTACTCACTTTAGTTCAAAAGCCACTCACTTACCATTTGCCCGCTGATTTTTAGCACGCATTACCACGAGTGGAATTTCTGCTGCTTCTCTGGTCCAAATACGACCGAATACGGGTCTTGGTGAATTAATACATCAGCATCAGGGAACACGGAGATAAGCTTAGCCTCTACTTCGTCAGAAATGCGATGCGCTTCAATAAGTGGGATATTATCTTCCAATTCTAGATGCAGTTGGATGAAGCGTATTGGCCCCGAGCGACGCGTTCGTAATTGATGCACACCCAACACGCCTTCCACGCTCAATGATGTCTCTTTAATCTGTTTCAGCTCATCATCTGGCAGCTTATGATCAAGCAGAGACTGAACCGCTTCCATCGCCATTTGATAAGCGCTGTACAGAATGTAGATACCGATACCGACCGCGAATACTGAGTCCGCCTGACCAATCCCAAACCAGCTCAATGCCAGTGCCAGCATAATCGCGGCGTTCATATAAAGGTCTGATTGATAGTGCAATGAATCGGCTGCAATAGCTTGGCTACCCGTTTTGTTGACCACATGTTTTTGGAAGCGAACCAGACCAAAGGTCATCACTATCGCGAACAGGCTGACGTAGATACCAATTTCTGGAGAGTTCAGTTCATGAGGTCGGAAGAAGCGCTCAATACCATTGAGAATAAGGAAACATGCAGAGCCTGAAATAAACATTGCCTGCGCTAATGCAGCGAGAGATTCAGCCTTACCATGACCAAAGGTGTGCTCTTTGTCGGCAGGCTGCAGAGAGTAGCGAACCACGATAAGGTTAACGACAGAGGCTGCGATATCAAGCATGGAGTCCACGACGGAAGCCAACAGACTCACAGAACCTGTTACCCACCACGCTGCGACTTTCACTATCAATAAAATAGTGGCGATGGTGGTGGCTGCCCAAGCGGCGAGCGTAACTAAACGTGCGTATTCTTGTTTCATAACTTGGCTATAAAGTGACTGATAGCACAAAGTATAACCTGCAAACAACCAATTGAATATGACAGCTATGATGTAAAACATTCATTTTTAAGGATCAAAAAAAGCGGCACTCGGCCGCTTCTTTCTAAACACTTTCATTCAACGCTGATTTTTCAAGCAATGAATTACTTGTCTTTGTTCATGCGTTTTCCCATTTTGTCAGCACACTTAGTCATGCGCTCTTGTTGGATTTCTTTCAGTTGAGTCTTTTGCTCAGCCGTTAGTACGCTCATCATTTGGTGTTGCTTCTTAAGCATTGCTACGCGACGCTCAGTTTGCTTCTCAACCATTTGGCTTGCTAGGTCGTTTGCTGCTGCTTCGTCAAAGTTGTCAGCAAGTACCAATGCTTGAACCTTTTCGTGATGCGCTTTCATTTGCGCCATTTTTGCCGTTTTGTTTGCACCGCGCTTTGCTTTCATCTCAGCACGGTCTGCTTCACGCATCTCTTTTAACTGTTCTTTTTGAGCGTCGGTTAGGTCTAGTTGGCGCATTACTTTTTTATCGAAACCGCCACACTTGTCGTGCATACCTTTGTGGTCACCTTTATCACCACCACCGTAAGCATACGCGCTTGCTGTACCAAAAATAAGTGGAAGTGCCGCAGCTGCTAGTACAAGTTTCTTAGTCATTTTCATAATTGTTGCCTCAATTCGGTATAATAAGTCATGTGTTGCGTCTGTTTCTCAGCGCTTGAATATAGATTAGTCTTTCCCTCGTAAAGTGACGTTTAGAAAGCGTAAAGAATCGTAAAGAGTGAAAGTTGACGAATAATTAGCAGTATTATTAACCTAACTAAATGATTAAGGCTTCCCAATGGCGAACATTCTTCTTATTGATGACGACACAGAGTTAACCAGCTTACTTAAAGACATTTTGAGCTTTGAGGGCTTCACTGTCTCCGAAGCCAATGATGGCTATGCCGGGCTTGAAGCGATCAATGATGAGATTGATCTGGTCCTTTTGGATGTGATGATGCCGCGCCTTAATGGCATGGAAACGCTAAAAAAACTGAGGGAAAATTGGGAAACGCCGGTACTAATGCTGACCGCAAAAGGCGAAGAGATCGACCGTGTGATTGGTCTTGAGCTTGGCGCGGACGATTACCTGCCTAAACCTTTCAGTGACCGAGAATTGTTAGCGCGTATTAGAGCTATCTTGCGTCGAACTCAAACCGCCACCGCGCCTAAAGCGGCCAGTGATAGAGTTCAATATCAAGACATCGAAGTTTTCCCGGGTAAACAAGAAGCCTACTGCAATGGTGAGCTCATCGATCTCACCACCACCGAGTTCGCTCTACTGAGTCACCTTATCCAAAACCCAGGGCAAGTGATCACCAAAGAAGCATTGAGTTTGGATGTGCTGGGTAAAAGGCTCGCAGCGTTTGACCGCGCGATAGACATGCACATCTCTAATCTACGTAAGAAGATTCCTGAGCGCACTGACGGCAAATCACGTATCAAAACCTTACGAGGCCGTGGCTACTTATTGGTAGAGGAAGATTAATGCGTATACCTAAAATCACCAGCTTATATGGACGTATCTTTGCTATCTTTTGGTTCACCATGTTACTGGTGCTTTTGTCGGTGCTGTCACTTCCCCATTTAGACCCTCGAGTCGCGCGAGATGTGCCCGCAGATCACCTCGATAAACTCGAGCGTATCGCTAAAATCACAGAGAAACGCTACGCCAAAGAACCTAATCTGGGCAAGATTGTCTTCCAACTGGAGGCGCCACGCAGCCGCAAGGATTCTAGAGCTCGCATCTACCTGACCGATCTTGAGGGCGCAGTCCTTACCTCGAAAAGGCATTCAGACTATAAGCTAAAGGCGATTCGTAACTTTGTTACCTCGATTGATAACCCTGAGATACCGAAGCAAAAACTCTACGGACACTACATGGTCGCAGGGCCAGTGCCAATTACTCTCGCTGGTGAAGAGTTGCTGATGTATGCCGGAGTGAAGTGGAACCAACCACCGCCATTCTTACTGCGCCTGTTTGATAGACCTCTGCAGCTATTGCTTGCCGTGATGTTGGCGAGTACCCCGCTATTACTTTGGTTAGCTTGGGCACTGAGTCAACCCGCTCGCAGGCTAGAACGCGCGGCACAACGCGTGGCGAAAGGTCAATTCGAGGTCGATCCAACACTCGAAAAAGGTACTTCAGAGTTCAGACAAGCTGGTGAAAGCTTTAACCAGATGGTAGAAGCGGTAAACCAGATGATTTCGGGGCAACAACGCCTGCTCTCTGATATCTCACACGAGCTCCGCTCGCCACTGACACGTCTTCGCATGGCCAATGCACTGGCGATTCGTAAACAAGGCGAGAGCCAAGAGTTAGAACGCATTGATACCGAAGCACAGCGTTTGGAACAGATGATCAGTGAGCTGCTAACGCTATCTCGTATGCAGGTCGACAGCCATATTACTCGTGAGGTTCAGCCTATCTCGAGCCTATGGGAAGAGATCTTAAAAGACGCAGAGTTTGAAGCCGAACAGATGGGCAAACAACTGACGTTCTCGGAGATCCCAGAACGCTCTATTTCAGGGAACCCTAAACTGCTGATGAGTGCGCTAGACAACATTACACGCAATGCCATCTACTACGGCAAAGACCAAGTCGATGTGCAGTTCCACGTGGTGCAAGATCAGCTGACGATTTGCGTGAACGATAATGGCGATGGTGTACCAGAGGATGAGCTGGATTCTATCTTCAGACCTTTCTATCGCGTTTCCACTGCCCGTGATCGTAATACCGGCGGCACAGGTCTTGGATTAACCATTACTGAAAGTGCGATTCGCCAACACAGCGGAACCATCACGGCGACCCGCAGCCAGCTCGGTGGATTACAACTCGAAATCACTCTGCCTATCTTACCGGTGTAATACCCCCACAAAGATCACAGTTGATAATGATTGTCATTATCATTATGGTAAATCCTCTAATTAAGGAGGATTTACCATGTCGCACACTTTCCCTGCTTTACCCTACGCTTACGATGCCCTAGAGCCTTACATTGACGCTAAGACAATGGAAGTGCATTACAGCAAGCACCATAGAACCTACTACGATAAGTTTGTTGCGGCGGTGTCTGGCAGCGAGCTAGAACAGCAATCTCTGACCGAGATCTTTGCCAACATATCTCAGCACAGCCCTGCCGTGCGTAACAATGGCGGCGGCTACTACAATCACATTTTGTACTGGAACTGCATGTCGCAAGACGGTGGTGGTGAACCTACGGGCGAGCTTGGTGAGGCAATCAAGAGTACCTTCGGTGATTTCGAGACATTCCAAGATCAGTTCGCTCAAGCGGCGATCAATACCTTTGGCTCCGGCTTTGCTTGGCTAGTGGTAGAGCAAGGGCAACTGAAGATCATCTCAACCTCGAACCAAGACAATCCGTGGATGGATACCGTGGCGAGTGATGGCGAACCGATCCTTGCGCTCGATGTTTGGGAACACGCCTACTACATCAGCTACCAAAACCGTCGTCCTGATTACATCAATGCATGGTGGAACGTGGTGAATTGGAATGCCGTATCTGAAAACTACGCGCAAGCACTAGCGGACCAAGCTTAAGCGAATGGTGACGGTGGCGAACTGTACTCACTCAGCTTGCCACCGTATACTCGGGTTATCTTTGATTACTCTTGTGAACCAACATGTTTGATATCGCTCTATACGAACCAGAAATTGCACCCAATACGGGTAACATCATCCGCCTATGTGCTAACTGCGGCGCAAATCTGCACCTGATTGAACCGCTTGGCTTTGATTTTGAAGAGAAGAAGGTTCGTCGTGCAGGCTTGGATTACCACGACCTTGCACGAGTTAAGCGTCACAAGAATCTAGAAGCTTTCCTTGAGTATCTTGAGAATGAACGCGAGGGTGACTTCCGCATCTTCGCTTGCACCACTAAAACGACAGGTCACCACGTTGATGCGAAATTCCAACAAGGCGATGTGTTGATGTTTGGCCCAGAGACTCGCGGCCTGCCTGCTGAGTTCATCGAAAGCATGCCAATGGAACAACGCATTCGCATTCCAATGATGCCAGACGCGCGCAGCCTCAACCTATCTAACGCAGTGGCAATCATTGCTTTTGAAGCATGGCGACAAATGGGTTTTGAAGGCGCGGTATAACCGAACACTCAAGCTTATCTTTTATCTGTTATCTGTTATCTGTTATCTGTTATCTGTTATCGATAATAAACAGTAAGTAACAGCAGGCGACAGACAATAAAAAAGGCTCTTACCATTATCACTTTCTTGCGAAGGATAAAGGTAAGAGCCTTTTCTGTTTTCCCTCTATATAAAGAGAGAAAAAATTAATTAGTTTAAGCGGTTACGATCGTTGTCGTCGTCTTTCTTCTCAAACTCACCTTCAAAGGTGTTGCCGTCTTTTGATTGGTCAGATGGATCGCGATTGAATGGGTCTTGTCCAAATGGGCTCTGGCCAAAACCAGCTTGTCCACCGGCATGGAAACCACCAGACATGTTGGTCACCACCATTTTTTCCATCATTTTCTTGGCAATCATCGCTCTTGGTGCTGGCAATAATACCAACATACCGAGTGCGTCCGTCATAAAGCCCGGAGTCAGCAGCAATACACCTGCAACCGCAAGCATCACACCTTCAAGAATCTGTTGTGCTGGCATTTCGCCTTGTTGCAAACGACCTTGCACAGACATAAGTGTCTGAATGCCTTGGCTACGAACCAGCGATGCACCCACAAATGCAGTGATCAAAACCAACGCAATAGTTGGCCACAATCCTAAGAAGCCACCAACTTGAATAAATAGCCCAATCTCAATGATGGGTACGAAGATAAATAGTAATAATAAGATAGGAAACACACGCCCTCCTTTGTTACTTGCAGTTTACGCTGAAAGCCCTAACAATCTCAAATTTATCCTGTAAATAAGCGTGTTTATTGACCAAGAATAACTTTGCAAAATATTGACGAAACAAAACCGAAAAAGGTGATCCACTTAATATTTTTATGCGCTAAGTACAGTATCATGTGCCACATAAGTCAGGACGGATTTATCAGCCCAATATTCTAGCGAACGGAGTATTTGCACACAGAACAGGCTAATAACTAACTATATAATCAGAATAATTCTCTAAGGATCCTGTTATGGCTACTCAATCAGAAGCTCAAGTTGAAGCTCCTCAAGCTACTCGTCTCGAAGAAGATCTATTAGGTCAACGTCATGTTCCGGCTGATGCTTACTACGGCATCCACACTCTACGCGCAGTTGAAAACTTCAACATCTCAAATGTAACGATCTCAGATGTACCTGAATTCGTTCGCGGTATGGTGATGACTAAGAAAGCAGCGGCTTTAGCAAACAAAGAGTTAGGTGTAATTCCAAGCGAAGTGGCTAAATACATCATCCAAGCTTGTGACCTAATTCTAGACACGGGTAAGTGCATGGATCAGTTCCCATCGGACGTTTTCCAAGGTGGTGCTGGTACTTCTGTAAACATGAACGCAAACGAAGTTGTTGCGAACGTGGCTCTTGAACTTATGGGCAAAGAAAAAGGCCAATACGAGTTCATCAACCCGAACGACCATGTAAACCGCAGCCAATCTACAAACTGTGCTTACCCAACTGGCTTCCGTATCTCTGTTTACAACAGCGTTCGTAAACTGATTGATGCGATCGAATACCTAAAAGGTGCATTCGAGCTTAAGAGCCAAGAATTCAACACGATTTTGAAGATGGGTCGTACTCAGCTTCAAGACGCAGTTCCAATGACGGTTGGCCAAGAGTTCCACGCTTGGGCTGTAACCATCAATGAAGAAATCAAAAACCTAGAATACACTTCAAAACTACTGCTTGAAGTAAACCTAGGCGCAACGGCTATCGGTACAGGTCTGAACGCAGCACCGGGTTACCAAGGCCTAGCAGTGAAACACCTAGCAGAAGTAACAGGCCTAGAGTGTGTAGCGGCTGAAGATTTAATCGAAGCAACGTCTGACTGTGGCGCATACGTAATGACGCACGGCGCACTTAAGCGTCTAGCAGTTAAGCTATCTAAGATCTGTAACGACTTGCGTCTACTTTCTTCAGGTCCACGTACTGGTTTGAACGAGCTAAACCTACCTGAACTGCAAGCAGGTTCTTCAATCATGCCTGCTAAAGTAAACCCAGTTGTACCTGAAGTAGTAAACCAAGTTTGCTTCAAAGTTCTAGGTAACGACAACACGGTTTCTTTCGCTGCGGAAGGTGGTCAACTTCAACTGAACGTAATGGAACCTGTTATTGCACAAAGCATGTTTGAGTCTCTAGACATTCTGACAAACGCTTGTGTGAACCTGCGCGACAAGTGTGTAGACGGCATTACGGTAAACAAAGAAGTATGTGAAGCGCACGTATTTAACTCTATCGGTATCGTCACTTACCTAAACCCATACATTGGCCACCACGAAGGTGACATTGTTGGTAAGATCTGTGCAGAAACAGGTAAGAGTGTTCGTGATGTAGTTCTAGAACGCGGTTTATTGACCGAAGAAGAACTTGATGACATTTTCTCTGTTGAAAATTTGATGCATCCTCAGTATAAAGCGAAGCGCTACGAATAAAGTTAGCGAGAAAGGGTTCCAAACGGAGCCCTTTTTTAGGCTCCAATACGGTTAACCATGATTATTTTGTGGATTTCCGTTGGTTGCGCTTTTGCCAAATTGAATCTAAACCATAGAACTATTATGTGAACATTCCAGCGGCGAATGTTCACATAATAAAATCTAAATGAGGTGTTACTTATGATTGCAGTAGAACTGTTTGTCGTCCTGCTCTTTATCTTTTTGGGGGCCAGAATTGGCGGTATCGGTATTGGTTTTGCCGGTGGTGCTGGTGTTATTGCCCTTTCACTTATTCTTGGCGTTCCAACAAGCCAATCTTTCATCCCGATCGACGTAATCTTGATCATCATGTCAGTTATCACCGCAATTGCTGCAATGCAAGTTGCTGGCGGTATGGACTGGTTGGTACAAATTGCCGAAAACTTTTTGCGTAAACACCCTGAACGCATCACCTTTTACGCGCCGATTGTGACCTTTGTAATGACATTAATGGCGGGTACTGGTCACACAGCATTCTCTACGCTTCCTGTTATTGCAGAAGTAGCGAAAGGCCAAGGTGTTCGTCCTTCTCGTCCACTGTCTATCGCAGTTGTCGCTTCTCAAATTGCTATCACAGCTTCGCCAATCTCGGCTGCAGTTGTGGCTTTCGCAGCAATGTTGGCACCATTTGGTGTTGATTACCTAACGCTATTGATGGTTTGTATCCCAACAACCTTCATCGCTTGTATGGTTGGTGCGGTTGTTGCTAACTACATGGGTAGCGAATTGAAAGACGATCCTGTTTATCAAGAACGTCTAGAGAAAGGTCTAATCAAGCTAGCAACAGAAGAGAAACGCGAAATTCTACCTACAGCGAAGAAAGCAACGTACATCTTCCTAGCTGCAATTGGTTTCGTGGTTTGTTACGCAGCGGCTATCTCTAGCTCTGTTGGCCTAATTGAAAACCCGGCGCTAGGTCGTAACGAAGCGATCATGTCTGTAATGCTGGCAGCAGCAGCGGCTATCGTGATGTTCACTAAGATTGATGCAGCGAAGATTTCTTCAGCACCAACGTTCCGTTCTGGTATGACGGCATGTGTATGTGTACTTGGTGTGGCTTGGTTAGGTTCAACGTTTGTAAACGCACACGTTGCTGAAATCAAAGACGTAGCAGGCGCTCTACTGGCTGACTACCCATGGATGCTGGCTCTTGTTCTGTTCTTCGCCTCCATGCTGCTTTACTCTCAAGGCGCAACAACAGTTGCACTGATGCCTGCAGCACTAGCGATTGGCGTAGCACCACTAACAGCCGTTGCTTCTTTTGCTGCGGTAAGTGCGCTGTTCGTACTTCCAACTTACCCTACGCTACTAGCAGCGGTTGAGATGGATGACACAGGCTCAACGCGTATCGGTAACTACGTATTCAACCACCCATTCTTCATTCCAGGTGTGGTAACAATCAGTACTGCGGTAGCACTCGGCTTCGCATTCGGCGGTCTGTTTATCTAACATTCGCTGGTGATTGAACATTTAAAAGGAAGCTTCGGCTTCCTTTTTTGTTTTCTGCTCAATGTGTTATTTGATACGCATCAAATAACCATTATAAACTTTAAAAACCGCCTAAAAATAAAGTTTGAATAAAATTCCAAGATTATTCTGCCTAATCATAAACAACACCTACCAAATCAATCTCCTTCCACTTCCAGTTAATCCACAACGAATATTAATCCAAGCTAACTAACCAAAAAACCTTGACGATTTTCTGCCATTTTTTAGCCCTTTCATTAGCCATTATTTTTGTGAACAGCACCAAACTTAAATACCGGAGTAAGGAATAAAATAACCGCAGCTAAATTAAATCTAACTTCATTTGGATTAGTAAATATAAAAACAACCTTAATTTAAAGTCAGCAACTTTATATCGTTGAGTGCTTTATAAGTGTCCGTGTATTTACAATCTATAAATCATTAGTCGCTAATTCACATCACTTCTATTTAAGATGATGTAAGGAGATAGCCATGACAACTCAAACGATACCAAGCGAGAAAAAAAAGGGCGGCTTCTTTGCCAACTTTAAATTCCCTTCTGCCTACACCATTCTATTTATTCTGATTGCGTTCGTCGCACTGCTTACCTGGATTGTTCCAGCAGGCCAATACGACCGTGCAATGAATGAAGAGCTAGGCCGAGAAGTACCCGTAACCGGAACCTATCAAGCGGTAGAAGGTAACCCTCAAGGCGTGATTGATGTACTGCTCGCGCCTATTGACGGCTTCTATGACCACAATAGCTATGAAGCGGCGGCTATCGACGTTTCGCTGTTCATCTTAATCATTGGTGGCTTCTTAGGGCTAGTAACCAAAACGGGTGCCATTGATGCCGGTATCGAGCGCGTCACCGCCCGCTTAGAAGGGCGAGAAGAGTTGATGATACCAATACTGATGGCGCTATTTGCCGCAGGTGGTACCGTCTACGGCATGGCGGAAGAATCACTGCCCTTCTATACATTGCTAGTGCCGGTAATGATGGCAGCTCGCTTTGACCCTCTTGTTGCCGCTGCGACCGTACTGCTTGGTGCAGGTATTGGGGTGCTGGGTTCAACGATTAACCCATTCGCAACGGTTATCGCTGCCAACGCCTCTGGTATTCCATTTACAGACGGTATCGTGTTGCGCATTGCGATGTTGATTATTGGTTGGGGTATTTGTGTTGCCTACGTAATGCGTTACGCAAGAATGGTTCAAGCCGATCCAACAACATCAATTGTCTACGACAAATACGAAGAGAACAAAGCGCACTTCTTAGGTAATGCGAGCGGCGAAAAACTTGAATTCACCGCGACTCGCAAACTGATTCTGACCATTTTTGGTGGCTCGTTCGCTGTAATGATTTATGGTGTATCCGTTGCTGGATGGTGGATGGCTGAGATCTCAGCGATGTTCTTAGCAGCAACCATCATCGTTGGTATTGTGGCTCGCATGAGCGAAGAAGAGTTTACCACCAGCTTCATTGATGGTGCCCGCGACCTACTTGGCGTTGCGCTCATCATAGGTATTGCACGTGGTATCGTAGTGGTGATGGACCGCGGTATGATCACCGATACCATTCTCTTCTCAGCAGAACAGATGGTAACGGGGCTTTCTTCGGTTATCTTCATTAACGTGATGTTCTTCTTAGAGATTCTACTGTCGTTCTTAGTGCCATCGACCTCTGGCTTAGCGGTACTGACCATGCCAATCATGGCACCACTGGCCGACTTTGCTGGCGTAGGTCGTGACTTGGTTATCACTGCGTACCAATCTGCATCTGGCTTGGTGAACCTAATCACCCCAACCTCCGCGGTGGTGATGGGTGGTTTGGCGATTGCTCGTGTCCCTTACGTGCGCTGGGTTAAATGGGTGATGCCACTAGTCGGTATATTGATGGTGTTCTGCATTGTTGTACTGAGTATTGGTGCGCTGATCTAACTAACAGCACTTCACTCCTTTCTCATCCAAAGCCGCTTCTCACAGCGGCTTTTTTATTGTTCCCTCTCAATGTAACCCTCTGCCACTGAAACAGATCCTCAAAGCCATACACGCGATATTCAAGGTTCTTCTGTTCGTAGCCAAGCTCCAGGGCGGGATCGCACT
>NZ_JBFRPJ010000122.1:0-693 GCF_041471945.1 Vibrio sp. 10N.261.51.A4 | reverse complement strand
TCCACGAAGGAATTAAAACTTTTAGTGGGCGATTAGCTCAGTTGGGAGAGCACCTGCCTTACAAGCAGGGGGTCACTGGTTCGAGCCCGGTATCGCCCACCATTTCCTCCCAAGGAAATAAAAATATGGGGCTATAGCTCAGCTGGGAGAGCGCCTGCCTTGCACGCAGGAGGTCTGCGGTTCGATCCCGCATAGCTCCACCATTCTTTCTCCATGAAGGAATCAAAACTATCATGGGCGATTAGCTCAGTTGGGAGAGCACCTGCCTTACAAGCAGGGGGTCACTGGTTCGAGCCCGGTATCGCCCACCATCTTTAAGCACACTTTTCTTAGTAATAGAAAACTGAGTGTATTTAAAAATGGTTTTGAAAGTTTAATGCTTTAAAAACTCTTGCTCTTTAACAATTTGGAAAGCTGACTGATTGATTACTTACGAGTAATTCAATCAAATTTAAAAGTTCTCAATGTTTATCTTTCATTAGATAAACACAACAAACACATTCAAGTGTCTTGGCTTTTTGTCTTCACTTTTTAAAAGTGGAAATAAAGAGTGATTCAAACTTAGTTTGAATCGAAATTGAGTCCGGCAAACAGTCATTGAGAATTAACCCTTCTTGATGACAACCAAAAACCTTGGTTAGTTGCCATACACTTATTTGTCTTCACTTTTTAAAGTGAAAGCAAATAGAAACC
>NZ_JBFRPJ010000121.1:0-224 GCF_041471945.1 Vibrio sp. 10N.261.51.A4 | reverse complement strand
CTTAAAGATGGTGGAGCTATGCGGGATCGAACCGCAGACCTCCTGCGTGCAAGGCAGGCGCTCTCCCAGCTGAGCTATAGCCCCATCTAGGTCGATATTGGTGGGTCTGAGTGGACTTGAACCACCGACCTCCCGCTTATCAGGCGAGCGCTCTAACCAGCTGAGCTACAGACCCAATATCGTCTCTTAACTTTTCTAAACCTAATCAATCTGTGTGGGTACTC
>NZ_JBFRPJ010000120.1:0-30681 GCF_041471945.1 Vibrio sp. 10N.261.51.A4 | reverse complement strand
AATTACGCAACAAAGCCTAGATATGGCCGCGACCAGCAGTAACAAGCAGTGGGCGTATTTTATGAATGAGTTAGAAAGCCTCAAAGGAACGTTGGAGTCATTGCAAGAGTAGGGCGTCCCTTTTAAAGGCTAGCGGTTATTGTCGAGCTAGCCTTTCATCACACTTTAAGGTGAATTTCGGAACCTAACCCCTGTTACTCATCAGTAGTTTTGGAATCGAACTTTTGGCTGTCTTCGATATTTTCTGCATTAATTGGAAGCTCGGTTGTTGAATACCGTGGTCACTCTTCAGCTCATCGATCATTAATAACCACAACCTTGCTGTCATTTCTGAATCGGCTAATGCTCTGTGGAAAGTGCCGTCGTTATCTATGCGCTTGAATCGAACTAGGTCGCCCAACTTATGGGTCGGAGCGTCTTGGATTAGCCGACGAGCAATCAACATTGAGCATGCAAACTGTCCATTGTAATCACGTCCAATATTGTCTAATTCTGCGTCGAGAAAGCGTTTATCAAACGAGGCATTATGAGCCACAAGCTGACTGCCTTGGATAAAGTCTGCAAACTCATCCATCACTTCGCTGCAACTGGCCGCAGTGCTTAACATACGGTTACTGATTCCGGTATAGCTTTCAATGAAGCCACTCACACGAAACCCTGGATTCATGAGTTGTTGGAAGGTGTCGACGACTTCGCCGTTAACGAGTTTTACCGCACCGATCTCAATCGCTCGGTCGCCCATATTGGGTGATAAGCCTGTGGTTTCGAAATCGAGAACGATAACGGAATCTGCGGAGTTTGGAGCCATCGTGTTTCCTAATTGCTGTTTGGTAGTATCGCTTTGTATGGGGCGTTTGGTGTTGCTATGGGTAAATCAGTTATTTGCTATTGCTGATAGTAAGTTCAGTGTAACCCGTCGAATCGTCATGCTCTCTGTTGAAGGTCAAGGTATCGTAGCGGTGAACAATCAATTCAGCCGTGGTCGCGATAATCGTCCCTTCAAGCAAATGCCCACCAATTACATTGCCATTCTCATCAGCAACGGAGATATGAATATGCTGGTGGTTTGGGGTTAGCGTTGCCATCACCGAGACTATTTCGAACGGAGCTTGAACTAGCTTGGTGTTGTTGGCATTAGCTAAGCGAATATTGAGTTGAGAAACACATCCGACACAAGACGCAATAGAGCCCGCGGAGATATTGTGCGCTGTCACTAGCCTCTGGATCTCTAGCTTTAGGTCTTGGCCGCGGGTTAATCTCGTTGCGATAGGAGTGATCATCTTATTGCCTCAACGTTATATGTATTTCAAAGAACAAAACGAAGCCACATAGGGCTTCGTTTTATTTTCATTTTGGCTAACGCGACTTTTCTTTTGGTTAATGCAACTTTGCATTTTCTGTCGCTGAAATTACTTAGCCTTGTTGCTGTTCTCTTTTCTTCTTAGGAACGAAGTTCAATACTGAAATGGGTACTTCTTTGCGTGGTTCGAAACCTTCAACAACGCGACGTTCAATCAAGTGACCAAGACGCTTTTCAATAATGCACAGGTTTTTGAAGTTATCTTTTGATAGGAAAGAGATCGCTTCGCCAGATGCATCAGCACGGCCTGTACGACCAATACGGTGAACATAATCATCTGCTGGGAATGGCATGTCGTAGTTCACTACGCGGCTTAGGTTGTCGATATCGATACCACGAGCAGCAACACCCGTCGCGACTAAGTATTTTAGGCGACCTTTCTTAAAGTCAGCCAAGATTTTTTCACGAATCGCTTGGCTACGTCCACTGTGGAAAGCTTCCGCTTGAATACCACGTTTCTCAAGTTGAGCAACCAACTTAGCCGCGCCGTGCTTGGTTTCGATAAAGATAAGCGCTTGGTCCCAGTTACCTTCGGTAATCATGTGGCTCAATAGTGCTGACTTACGGTCTTTATCTACCGTTACCAACCATTGCTCAATGTTCGCTTTAGACGCATCAGTCTTGGCAATCGAAATCTCTTCCGCTTCACTGATTGCACTTTTCGCTAGTGCACGCACTGGCGTTGAAAGCGTTGCCGAGAACAGCAGGTTTTGGATGTCTTGTGGTAGACGCGCGATGATCTTGTTGATGTCTTCAATGAAACCCATGTCTAGCATGCGGTCAGCTTCATCTAGAACCAGTACTTCCACTTCATCAAAGTGAACGGCACGTTGTCCGTACATGTCGATCAAACGACCTGGTGTTGCCACCAGAATATCCACGCCTTCAATAAGACGATCTTTCTGGTGTTGGTAAGACACGCCACCGTACATCGCTAGTGATGTTAGGTTTAGGAACTTCGCGTACTTAGTGATGTTCTGTTCAACCTGAACTGCCAGCTCACGCGTTGGTGTCAGGATAACTGCGCGGATACGTTTTTTACGCTGCGTTTCACCTTTGCTTAGCATTTCTAAGATAGGGAGAACAAAGCTCGCAGTTTTACCTGTACCTGTTTGTGCTGCAGCAATAAGGTTCTTACCAGAAAGAACAATCGGAATTGCTTTTTCTTGAATAGAGGTTGGCTTTTCATAGCCTTGTTTTGCAACGGCTTTAACAATAGGTGAGCTTAATCCAAGCTTGGAAAATGGCATAAGTTTCTCGGTATGATTTGGCTAAATAGCGATGGAAAGGTTTAACAATCTTATACAAGGATAAGATTAATGGCGGCATTCTACCATGTTGCTTGTGTACCGCTAGTAACATAGACACTTTAGTTGGATAATACTGGCTCAATAGCACAACGATAAGGCAAGAATGTAAAGCAAATAGCAAATCCGGTGGAGGATTAATCTCCCACTTATTTTTGCCACTGAATATGCACGATCAGTGATTATTTTGTTTGCTAAAAGAGGTGTTTATCAATTAAGTTGGATCTTGATATTATTTATATCAACAGTTTCATACAGCATATTCCAACTTGAATGAGTAAATAGACCTCCCATTTGGGTTACAGCTATTCTCGTTCCACTAGACGCTTGATTCGGATATCCATTGAACGACGCTAACTTACGTAGACTTCAGCAGCTTATTGCAAAGTATGAATTAGGTGAAGAGTATCACCTAACGATCGATGATCTAGAACACTCGCTATCGACTTCTCGCAGAAACACTTCGATCATTCTTAAATGCTTATCGGAATATCGCTGGATTTGTTGGATTCCGTCCAAAGGAAGAGGGAAGCTTAGCCAGTTTAGAATTTTGGTCAGCTTTCCCGAAGCATTAGAACAAGTGTTAGCGCTTCAGTTAGAGCAAGGGTGTTTTAACGTTATTCCCCGCCTTCTAGAAAGCTATGGTGATGCTGCAATAAAGGCACTGACGCTAGCGACTGAAAAACATAGTCTGTTCAATCAACAACATGACCATTTACTGATCACTCAATATCCGTGGGTTGATAACCTTGATCCAGCAAAAACATACCGAACCGCAGAACATCACATCTTAAGAAGTCTCTACAATACGTTACTCGTCCAAGGCCATGAGGGAAATCCCCAAGCGAGCCTCGCGCACCATTGGAAGGTGGAAGGGCGATTTCTGCATTTTTGGTTGAGACCGAATGTGTTATTCCATGACGGTGAAACTTTAACGGCCAAAGATGTTGCTCAATGTTTGTTACAGTTAAAAAATATCGAAGGGCCAGTACAGTCTTTATTTGATCAGGTCAGTGATGTTCAAGTGGTGGGTGATAAACAACTGACTATTGAGCTGACACACGCAAACCCAATGTTTCTCTATGCTTTGACTAGCCCACACGCGTCTATTTACCGCTGCAAGCGTACTTATTTTTCGAGCGGGCGCAGTGCCTATATCGGAACCGGAGCTTTCTCATTAGACGATTGGAGCGAAGAGTGCTTGGTTCTTAAACGTCACCGAGGTTACTTTGCTCAAAATGCCTTGTTAGAACAGATAACGCTCACCGACATAGAAGGTTTGAATGATCACACCCTGAGTTTTAATCAATCTGGCGTAGCAGAAGAAACCACAATCAATGCACTTTCGTATCTTGCGGTTAATCGTAGAGAAAACTCGGGCATAACCCCTGAAGAACTCGACAGGTTGGTATCGTTTATCAAGTCCAGCAGTAAAGAGTTTGATGCTGATATGGTGACGGATGATCTGTCTTTCTCGCCGAGTAAATTAACATCCAGCAATCCCATTCCTATTTTGACGGGCACGGTTGTATTAACACGACCTAGAATGACGATTCCTTTACTTCAAGATATGGCGGACTGGCTGCAACAAACGATTGTAAAAACGGGTGTCGCTATTGAAGTTGTTGAGCTTACCAATATCAGTGACCCTAGCTCCATGAGTGAGTCGGCAGACTTGTTATTTATTGAAGAAGTTATCGAACAGCCAAAAGAGTATGGTCTTTACGATTGGCTACTTGCTTCATCTGGTCTCAGGTTCATTTTCAACAATTCTGAGATGAAGGCGCATTGCGAGAGAGTTAGAGCTGCTGTCAGTGGCGAGGACCCAATGCGCGAGTTGAAAGAGATTGAAGATTCGCTTTATCAACAGAAGTTACTTTGTCCGTTATTTCACGGCAAAGAGAAGGTTTTTAATAGTGTTGAGGTTCATGGGGTAGAGATTAACCAAACCGGTTATAGTGATTTTTATAAGCTTTGGATAGCCTCGAGCGAGAAGTAATTAGTCCATTTTTAACCCCATTTCCCCATCTTTTAGTTTCTGTTCAAAATGAAAACATGCACGAATCGGCTATCACCCTTTCGTGTTTCTTTCTAATGCCAATCGCTATTATGACTGGCTATGACTATCACAGTCATTTCCGGTCATCCCCCCAATGACAATTCCATTGATAATGTATTTCATTAGGATCTAATCGAATGAAACTTAAGCTTATTTCTATCGCACTTATAGCTGGTGGCCTTACGGCTTGTGGCGGAGGAGGCGGTGGTAGCAACACAAGTGCTCCTGCTCCTCAAACGAGAACCTTACAAGGTGTCGCCATTGACGGGTATATTTCCGGGGCGACCGCGTTTCTAGATATCAATTATAATGGCGTATTAGATGAAGGTGAGCCTAGCAGCATCACGGACCATGAAGGCAGCTATGAGCTATCTTTGACGGGTTCTAACTCAAACTGTATGGACTATGCACCCATCGTAGTGAATGTGCCAGTAGGCGCTATTGATGCGGACAGCCCAAACTCACCGATTACTGAACCTTATCAGTTAATATTTCCGCCAGTCATGACGGTGAGTTCTGAGCAAGAAATTAAGTCGACTACGCCACTTACGACCGTGTTATGGAATGAGATCCAAGCCGACTTGTATAAAGGTGGTTTAAACAGTTGCTCTGCTTTGAAGCAAGCCGTGAACACCCAAAATAGCATTATCCAAAATGTGAAAGAGCATGACTTCCGAATTGCGAACCGATACAACATCGCAGTAGAGGACTTGTATGGTGATTTCGTTAAGAATCAAAATACCGAGCTCTATGAGTTGGCGCAGAAAATGATGCCAGCTATTAAAAAGTCGTATCAAGAGACGAAAGAGATTCAAAAAGAGAACCCAAGAGCCCAGCAAGCTTATGTTGACTATTACTGGCAGCATTGGGACTACTTCAAGAAGAACGAAATTAATAAGTGGTATAAAGTTAAAACAGTGATGACTGCGGATAAGCTGATTGTCATTGAACATGAAGTTTCAGCTGACTTGCAGACAGAACTGGCGTTAAATAAGCATATTGAGCGTAATAGCCAAAAGAAAAATGGTTTGGAATATGACAAAGAAGCTTGGTTCTCATTGGATAGTGATGGAACGGAATATTCATGTTCGGTGAAAGAGACCATCAAGCAACAGATTTTACCTAACTCACTCGCGACCTTTGGTGTGTTGAACCGTGGTTGGTCTAAACAACCTGATTGGGACAGTTGTTCACGTCAAAATGTCGGTGCTGGATTCATGCAAACCTTGTCGGCAGATCTTGTCGGTGACTACAAAGATCAGTTTACCCAAGTACAAGCGAAATTTAATTTTGAGAATAACGCACCACATCCAGAGTGGGTTAATCTCGGTGATTCATTGGATAGAGTGTCGCGCAGCGACTTTGATGCACTCAACTACCTATCGGTAGATTTTAATGACAACAGTTCATATGGTTCTGACAGCTGGAACCGACATAAGTATGCGTTCATTGAAAATACACCGTTTGATTATACTCAGACGATAACGTCTAAATATTCTCAAGGGAACTGGACTAAAGGTTATTATTACCAGAATGGGACAAGTTTATTTGAGTGTTCAAATGATGGTGTGAATTGGTCAAAAGAGACTTGTAAGTAACGCTGCCGAAGTCGTGACTAAATAATTTTAGATACCTTTATGCAATAAAAAAATCCAGTGTCGACAAGGCACTGGATTTTTAGTTTTGGTTGATCGCGATCTAGCTTTGCTTTATCGAAAGCGCTTAAGCGATCTCAATCTTCTCAGCTTGGTTCTGCTCTACCATTGATAGTGCTAGCGCTTCTGCGGCCTTAATGCCGTCGATACCAGCAGACAGGATACCGCCTGCGTAGCCTGCACCTTCACCAGCCGGGAAGAAGCCCTTAAGGTTGATGCTTTGGAAGTCTTTGCCACGTTTGATGCATACAGGAGAAGACGTACGTGTCTCAACACCGGTAAGTAGGCCGTCTGGCGTAGAGAAACCTTTGATCTTCTTCTCGAACGCTGGGATTGCTTCACGAATCGCTTCGATAGCAAAATCAGGCAGCGCTTTTGAAATATCAGTCAGGTGGATACCCGGCGTGAATGACGGTTGTACTTCACCGATTGCACTTGGATCGCGACCTTTCAAGAAGTCACCGATTTTCTGAGCTGGTGCATCGTAGTTTTCACCACCAAGAACATAAGCGCCGCTTTCTAGTTCACGTTGTAAACGGATACCAGCCAGTGCGTCACCTGGGTAATCACGCTCTGGGTCGATACCTACAACGATTGCGCTGTTTGCGTTACGTTCTGCACGAGAGTATTGGCTCATGCCGTTCGTTACTACGCGGCCTTCTTCAGACGTTGCAGCAACCACAGTACCACCTGGGCACATACAGAAGCTGTATACAGTGCGGCCATTCTTACAGTGGTGAACGAGTTTGTAGTCCGCAGCACCTAGGATTGGGTTGCCTGCGTTCTTACCGAAACGAGCTTCATCGATCATCGATTGCTTGTGTTCGATACGGAAACCAACAGAGAAAGGCTTCGCTTCCATGTAAACGCCACGATCGTACAGCATTTCAAACGTGTCACGAGCACTGTGGCCAACAGCCAATACCACGTGACGAGATTTGATCTCTTCACCGTTAGAAAGCGTTAGGCCAGTGATTTGACCATCTTCCATATGAACGTCGTCAACACGAGTGCTGAAACGGATTTCGCCACCAAGTTCAATGATAGAAGCGCGCATCTTTTCGATCATGGTAACCAGTTTAAAGGTACCGATGTGCGGCTTACTTACGTATAGAATTTCTTCTGGTGCACCCGCAGCAACGAACTCTTCAATTACTTTACGGCCGTAGTGCTTTGGATCTTTAACTTGGCTGTACAGCTTACCGTCAGAGAAAGTACCTGCGCCGCCTTCACCAAACTGTACGTTTGATTCTGTGTTCAGCGTACGCTTACGCCAGAAACCAAAGGTATCTTTCGTACGCTCACGAACTTCTTTACCACGCTCAACGATGATTGGGTTGAAACCCATTTGAGCAAGCACTAGGCCAGCAAATAGACCACATGGGCCAAAACCGATAACCACAGGGCGCTCAGTTTGGTTCTCAACCGCTTTAGCAACAAACTTGTACTCCATATCAGGAGTCACTTTTACGTGCGGGTCGCTAATGAATTGTTCTAACAACTCAGCTTCGTTTTCAACGAGAACGTCAAGCGTGTAGATAAGTAAGATCTTTGATTTCTTACGAGCATCGTAGCCACGTTTAAAGATATTAAAAGAGAGTACCTGATCAGAGTTAATACCAAGTTTCGCTTCAATAGCGTCTTGAATAGCAGACTCTTCATGGTCTAGTGGGAGTTTAATTTCGGTTAAACGTATCATTTCGATGTCTCGTTTTTATAGGTGTCTTAGCTAGATCGTTTCTTAATACAGAGTTTGATGGAAACGCTGATGTTCAAAGAAGCGATAAGCTCACAATGGCGCGCATTTTACGAGAAATTGATTTATCTGTCATACTAATTTGGAAACATGGAGCAAATAGACACGATATTAGAGCCGTATGATGTTGAATTTTGCTTTGGGATGAGTATTATCCCCATTCTTCAATTTTGACTAACTTATAGAGCAGAGCATCATGGCATTTGTCGTAGGCGATAATTGTATTCAATGTAAATACACAGACTGTGTGGCAGTGTGCCCCGCAGATGCGTTCCATGAAGGCCCAAATTTCATGGTAATCAACCCAGTCGAATGTATTGATTGTGGCTTGTGTGTACCTGAATGTGATGCTCAAGCAATCTTCCAAGAAGACGAACTGCCAGAAGATCAAAAGATCTTCATCGAAGTGAACGCAGAGCTCGCTGAGATTTGGCCTGTGCAAACGGAAGTAAAAGCACCAATGGATGACGCTGAAAAGTGGAATGGTGTCGCTGATAAATTGGCAATGCTAGAAAAGTAATTGTTGAAAAGAACTCAAATAAAAAGGCGTACTGATTTAATCAATACGCCTTTTTTAATATCTGAACACTGTCGAGTGGCTAGTTAGCTTAGAGGTCTAGCTGTGCTGACGACGCATGTTGTCGAGAATGATACCTGTCGCCATTGCAACGTTTAAAGACTCCGCGCCGCCGAATGCTGGAATCGTAATCTTATCCGTCACGTATTTGGCTGCATGTTCACGAATACCGTGAGACTCGCTACCCATAAGTAAAATGCCGTTGGCAGTAAACTCAGTCTTATGAACACTTTCGCCTTCTAAAAATGCGCCGTAAACCGGTAGGTTCGCTTGCTCTAAGTAAGCGGGTAAGTCAGTTTGGCTTACGTGTACTCGGCCAAAGCTGCCCATAGTCGCGCTGATCGTTTTAGGGTTGTATGGGTCTGCGCAATCGCTGCTCGCAACGATATGCTTGATGCCATACCAGTCTGCTACACGAATAATCGTACCTAGGTTGCCAGGGTCTGAAACGCCATCAAGTGCAATCATCAACCCAGTTGCTTCTGGTAGTTCAAACGTTGGGATCTCAACAACCGCAATCGCGGCATTGTTACTCACCAAAGTGCTCGCTTTGGTTAGATCATCCAGCGAGGCTTCAACACAATCAAACTCAATCAGTGAAGCATGATTTTCAGATAAGAAATCAGCGGTAGCAAAGACGTTCTTCACCACTAAGTCACTATTGAACAGCTCAAGAACGTTCTTTTCACCTTGAACTAGAAACAGGCCATGGGCTTTACGTTGTTTCTTTTGGCCCAAAGCACGAAGGAGTTTTAATTGGTTTTTTGAAATCATGTTTTTATCCTAGATATAAGCCCGCGCATTATAGAGCAAAGGTTGGCGAACCAAAAGCGTGATGACTCAATGCGATCCATATAAAAAGCAAAAGCGATCCACTTAAAAAAGAAAAGCGCACTAAATAGCGCGCTCTTATGGGGTTCACTCACCTAAGTTAAGCTGAACTGCAGCCTAATACGGAGCAGGATAGCGCTTAAAGACCGTGTTGATATCAGTTAGGATCTCTTTTGATAACGGTTTACTGAAAGCGGCTACGTTCTCTTTTAGCTGCTCCATGGTGGTTGCACCAATGATGGTGGACGTCACCCCATCCACTTGATTACACCAAGCCAATGCCAGTTGGCTCGGAGTGAACCCATGAGCATTCGCCACTTCAACATAGCCTTTAACCGCTTCGTTGGCAGATTCAGTGTCACGGAAAATGCCTTTACGTTGCATGTAAGTCCAACGACTGCCTTCAGGCCTTGCGCCATCAATGTACTTTCCACTCAACATGCCTGCAGCTAAAGGTGACCATGGCAGGTAAGCGACATCTTCATGCACACAGTTCTCAATCAGATATGGCCAGTCTTTTGCATGCAGCAAGCTAAATTCATTCTGAATCGAAACCATACGTGGCAAATCGTGTTTTTCACTCAGCTTAAGGTAAGTGTTAATGCCCCAAGTGGTGTCATCTGAAAGGCCGACATGACGAATCTTACCCGCCTTAATGCAACTCGCTAATGCTTGAAGGATCTCCAACATCTCGGCTTCATGCTGCTTTCGGTCAATATCACTGAATCGAATGTGATTCGGGAAATGCTTACCAAAGTGAGGTGTAGTGCGATTTGGCCAGTGAAGTTGGTAAAGGTCGATATAGTCTGTTTGTAGGCGTTGTAATGACGCATCAACCGCGGCGATCACGGCTTCACCGGTTATCGGCCCACCATCTCGAACCCAAGGAAGTCCAGGTCCGGCAATTTTGCTCGCGATGATCAACTCTTGGCGACGCTGTGGGTTACGCGATAACCAGTTACCAATGATTGCTTCTGTTTTGCCGTAGGTATCTGGAGAAGGTGGAACCGCGTACATCTCTGCGGTATCGATAAAGTTAATACCTTGGCTTAATGCGTATTCGATCTGTTGGTCTGCTTGTTGTTGCGTATTTTGTAGCCCCCAAGTCATGCTGCCAAGACAGATACGGGAAACGGGAATTTGACTACTTCCTAGCTTTGAATATTCCATTGAATTCGGGGTTCCTGTGGTTAGGTTCTCTGGTACTCGCATTATAGTTTTGAAAAGAGGGCGAGTGAGGAATGAAAACGAATATGAATTATTAGCACAAAATGACACGACAAGGTATGGCATCGCGGAGTTTAGTGAGTCATTTCTCAGCGCCGTAAGCTAGCGTGTGCAATACGTGAAAATACATTCGCGAGAAACTATGAGCCAAACGGTGCGCGAGAAGTGAAGAACAACAAGCAATGAGCGAAGGTTTAATTAGCCGCTTTTTTGGGGGCGGGAGAGAGGATAACCGATCAAAAATAAAAAAAGCTCTACAGGATAGAGCGTAGAGCTTTTTTATAGGGGTCTTTATAGTGCTAGGTATTCATTGAGTTACGAGGTCGCGTTTGTGTCTAACCCACCCTGGGTTTGCGCCTGTCTTAGAGCTTTCTGCCTTTGAACTTCTTTCTCAGTTAATACTGGTCGAAGCGTTTCCTCAGAGGCTTGAGGAGAGAAAATGAAATATTTATTAATCGTCATAACTGTGTCTCCGTGTAACGTATGACAGATTCTGCATCAAGGATAAATTGTGATCATCATCCACTTTGTACTTTTGTTAGGCTGAGAGCGGAGGGCGTAGAATGCGTACAAAGCGATCTCTTATCATCCGTATGCAATGTTGAACTGACGAAACCCTCTGTTTTCAAGTATAGGAAGCGCATCTAATTTCGCACAATAATGATTTAGAGCAATTACATACATGGTCAGGGGCGTAAGATGAAAAACCTCGCTACTGACTCTGCGTTTGTATTTATATAACAATACATCGCTTATCTATCTTAATAACTAGGTCAGTAAATCAATTACTTAATCCATGGTGAGATGAATTATGGAAAAGCTTGTAGAACGTTTTCTGAATTACGTTACTTTTGATACCAAATCCGATCCTTCTAATCAGCAATGCCCAAGTTCACCGGGTCAGATTACCTTTGCTGAAGCCTTAAAGTTAGAATTGGTGGCATTAGACTTAGTTGATGTGTCTTTAGATGACAATGGATACTTGATGGCGAAACTGCCGTCGAATGTCGATTATCCAGTGCCCGCGATTGGCTTTGTGGCGCACATGGATACCGCTCCTGACGCATCAGGCGCCAACGTGAAACCGCAAGTGATTAAAGATTACCGAGGTGGAACGATTGAATTAGGTAAAAGTGGCGAGAGTTTGAGCCCAAGCCAATACCCAGACCTTGATTCTTTACATGGTCACGACCTTATTACGACTGACGGCACAACTCTACTTGGTGCCGACAACAAAGCGGGCATCGCTGAAATCATCAGTGCAATTGCTTACCTGAAAGCGAATCCAGACATCAAACACGGCGACATCTGCATTGGTTTCACGCCGGACGAAGAGATTGGTCGCGGTGCGAACCTGTTTGACGTTGAAAAGTTTGGCGCCGAGTGGGCGTACACCATCGATGGTGGCCCAGTAGGGGAGTTGGAATTTGAGAACTTCAATGCTACGAGCGCTGATGTTATCTGTCATGGCGTGAATGTTCACCCAGGTACCGCAAAAGGTAAAATGGTGAACTCGATGAACATCGCGGCGCAATTCCAATTGATGATGCCAACGCAAGAAACACCAGAGTGCACAGAAGGTTATGAAGGTTTTTACCACCTGAAATCAGCTGAAATGGGTGTGGCTCGCTCTGAACTGGGATACATCATCCGTGATTTTGAACGCGAGGGTGTAGAAGCGCGTAAGGTATTCATGCAGCAGAAAGTGGACGAGCTGAATGAGCGTCTTGAGAAAGGCTGTGTTGAGCTGGTGCTAACCGATAGCTACTTCAACATGAAAGAGATGGTTGAACCGCATCAACATATTATCGAATTGGCGAAGCAAGCGATGATTGAGTGCGATGTTGAGCCAATGATCAAGCCTATTCGAGGTGGTACAGACGGTGCTCGCTTATCTTTCATGGGGCTACCATGTCCGAATATCTTTACTGGCGGCTACAACTTCCACGGTATTCATGAGTTCATTACCATTCAAGGTATGGAGCAAGCGGTAAAAGTGATTGTTGAATTGTCTCAACGTACAGCAACGCATTACCAAAAATAGAACATCAGAGCGTTATATCTCTTTGTATTTTTGAGAGTATTCAATAATACTCTCTTTAAGCATAAGGGAGTACGCGATGAAAAAGTTAGTTTTACTTTGCACCCACTTAGCCGTGGGTGCTTTTGGTTTTGGGCTTGGTGTCTATGCACTACCTATCTTGATTGAGCCTGATTCTCCGTCTTCAAGTTCGGTTGAAGCGATCAGCCAACAGGCTATTTACACGGGTGAGTTCACTAAAGATCGACAAGACAGTGACTTCTTGCATTGGGGAGAAGGTATCGTCTCGGTTTCTGAAAATGCGATAGCTTTTGAAGGTGAACTGGCACCGGGGCCTGATTACAAAGTTTACCTATCACCTAAATTTATTGAAACCGAGCAGGCATTCAATGACAGCAAGAGCGAATTACTTCGAGTCGGAGATGTGAAAACATTTGATCGGTTTATGGTTGAGCTGCCTGAAGGTACTGATCTTAATCGATTTAATACGGTTGTGATTTGGTGTGAAACTTTTGGTCAATTTATTACTTCTGCCAAGATAAAATGATAGCCTTAGCTAGGCTAATACCAGAATGTATACGAGCGCTCAGGAGTTGAGCGCTTTTTCATAGAAAGGATATTAGCGGCTTTCTTGTAAAGCTAACCGTTGTAAAGCTAACTGTTGTAATGCTAAGGAATAAGTAATGGAAAAGTTGTGGCAAGTAATTGATTTTCTACTCGCTCATAAGTTTATTTTTAGTGCGTTGATTATCACTATTATTTTAATCATTCGCCGAATCACCTTATCTCAAATAAGAGGTGATGTTGCTTTCCTTAGCGAAGACCAACGTAACTGGATGTCACGAACCAAAAACGGCACATTCGCGATTATTGTAGTGACGTTATTTGTGCTGTGGAAATCCGAAATCAGCGAGTTTGCGCTGTCAGTAACTGCCATTGCTGTTGCTATAGTCGTCGCTTCAAAAGAGATCATTTTGTGTTTCACTGGTTCTATTCAGCGTGCGAGTTCTCGTTCATTTAGAATTGGCGACTGGATCGAAGTGGGTAAAATCAGCGGTGAGGTGATTGAGCACAATTTGATGGCGACTGTGATTCAAGAAATCGATTTGTATCATGGGCAATATCACTTCACTGGCAAGACAGCCACGCTGCCTAATAGTATGTTCTTCACTTATCCGGTAAAGAACCTCAACTTCATGAAGCGTTATGTTTATCATAACTTTTTTGTGACGGTGAAAGACTTTGTAAACCTATACCCTATGGTACCGGGTCTTATTGTGAAAATTGAAGAGCATTGCGAAGAGTTTATCGATGTTGCCCGCCGTTACAACGGTGTGATCGAAAAGCACGCTGGCGTTGACCTTCCGGGTTCTGAGCCTCACATCCATATCACAAGTAGTTCGACAGGTGAGCAAGAAGTGCACTTTATGATCTTCTGTCCGACCGAAAAAGCGATTCATTTAGAGCAAGATATTCGTAAAGACTTTATGGAAGCGTACGCGGAAGCATTCCCAACGAGCGCTTAGTTTGCTCATCAGTTTACAATGACCAAGCTATAGCCTCTAAACTATAGCTTCCAAAATATAGCGACCAAACTATAAGTCCAAACAACAGAAAGCCGAGAGCGATAATATCGACTCTCGGCTTTTTTGTTCTTGCTATCTGTTAGCTTAATCTAGGTCAGCTAGTGGTAACCAATCCACTTGTACACCAGCTTGCTCAAACATATCTTGGCTAACTTTAATCTTGTCGCCCCAGCGAGAAAGGAAATCTTCACTTTGCTCTGGGCAATGTACCGCTGAAATACCTGTTTGGATGATTTTTGCAGCACAGTTTGGACAAGGGAAATGCGTCACCCAGATTTCGCAGCTGTCCAAATCACGCTTAGCGAATAAAATTGCATTTTCTTCAGCGTGAAGCGTCTTGAGGTACTTCATCTCTCTGTCATCAGTATCCGCACTATCAGACACGCCATGTGGGTAGCCATTAAAACCAACAGAAACAATGCGGTTGTGCTTAGTGATTACGGCGCCGACTTGAGTTGAAGGATCTTTACTCCAAGAACCGACCAATTCCGCCATTTGATAGAAACGTTTAGCCCATTTTGAAATCATGAGAATTCCTTAACAATTAAATGTGAATGCTTATCTGTCTGACAATACATTATGTTAGACAATATCCATAGAGAACAAAAGCTGAGAGATTGATTTACTTAGGAATTGTAGCGTGTTTGTAATCACTTTATAAGCACTTGGTTTCAATTAACATATTGATACACTTTGGCCAGTTATAATTGATATTCCTCGGACAATGGTAACAGAGGTGTTACGTAAATTTTATGCTGTTCAAATACTAATAAGTGACGGTATAACCATGCGTAAAAAGTTGATCCTTACTGCTCTTGCAAGCTCTCTTATTCTTGCTGGGTGTGGGCAAGATGCTCAAAATGCCAAGCAAGCACCTTTACCTCTCGTAGCTGTACAGGATGTTAGCGTTGTTTCTCACCAGCAAAGTAAGTCGTATATCGGTCGTATAGAAGCCGTTGAAGACACGGCTATTACAGCGCAGGTTTCTGGCTACCTACAAAGCCGTCATTTCAATGAAGGCCAAATGGTTGAAAAGGGTCAATTGCTTTACTCAATTGAACCTTCTTCGTTTGAAGCCGAAGTAGCAAGCGCAAAAGCGTCTGTTGCTCAAGCGAACGCGAACCTTAAAAAAGCTGAGCTTGATTTTAATCGTGGTAAAAATCTACTTCCTAAAGGCAGTATTTCTCAATCTGAATTCGATGCATTAACCGCAAACTTGTTAGGTTCTCAAGCACAGCTTGAAGCAAGCCAAGCACAGCTAAATGCTGCGAATGTTCAGCTTTCTCATACCAAAATCATCGCGCCTTTCTCTGGCCGTATTAGCGATACCAAAGTGAGCACGGGTGATCTGGTTTCACCGTCTTCAGGTGTGCTGACGACTTTGGTTAGCCTAGACCCAATCCACGCATCGTTCAGCATCAGTGAGCGTGAGCGTATTGAGCTGGGTATGGACCGCATCGAAGGCGACGGCAGCAGCGACTCTGCAGGTGTTGAAGTTCAAATCATGCTTGAGAATGGTGAAGCGTTCGAACACCTAGGTCAGCTTGACTTCTTGGGCAACCGTATCAACCTCAACACTGGTACGATCGCGATGCGTGCGATTGCCGATAACCCGAACCAGCAACTACTTCCAGGCCAACACGTTCGCGTTGATCTACGTGAAAAACAACCTATTGATGTTGTGACTATTCCTCGTCGCGCAGTGCAGACCGACCTCGAAGGTGACTTCGTGATGGTATTAGTTGAAGGCGAAGCCGAACCCGTTGCTGAGCGCAGAAACATCGAGATGGGTCGCCAGATTGAAGGTGGCGTGATTGTTCATTCTGGATTAGAGAAAAACGACGCGGTCATCACTCAAGGCCTACAGCGTGTACGTAATGGTATGTCTGTTCGTATTCAAGCTTCTGCTGAACAAGCTGAGTAAGGGGACTATTTATGTTAAGTCGTTTCTTTATTCAAAGGCCTAAATTCGCCCTTGTTATATCCATAATCTTAACTCTGGCGGGTGCGATTTCTCTCGCTATCTTGCCAGTGGCTGAATATCCAAAAATTAGTCCACCGTCGGTCAGTGTTTCGGCATTCTACACGGGCGCAAGTGCTGAAGTGGTGGAACAGGCGATAGCCGACCCCATAGAAACGTCGGTTAACGGCGTAGAAGATATGATCTACATGTCTTCTAAAAGTGCTAACGATGGTTCATACAACCTTAACGTGACCTTTGATGTTGGTACTGATCCAGATATGGCTCAGGTCAACGTTCAGAACCGAGTTGCTCAGATCGAATCGAAGCTTCCACAAGAAGTAAGAATGGTGGGTGTAACGGTTAAGAAGCGTTCTCCGGACCTTTTGATGGTATTGAACTTCTATTCGCCAAACGGTGAGTACAACGACCAATTCCTGATCAACTACGTGAACTTGAACATTAAAGACCAGCTGGCTCGTGTGAAGGGCATCAGTGAAGTTAACGTATTGGGTGGTGGCGAATACGCGATGCGTGTTTGGTTAGATCCTGAGAAAATGGCTAACCTCAATATAACCACCTCTGACGTGAATCGCGCCTTGGCTGAACAGAACGTTCAGGTAGCGGCTGGCCGTATTGGTGCAGCACCTTACGACAACGCACAAGAAGTGCAGTTCAACTTGGTAACCAAAGGCCGACTAGAAACGGCTGATGAGTTTGAAAATGTTGTGCTTCGCGCTAGCCAAGATGGTTCAACGGTTTACTTAAAAGACATCGCACGTGTTGAGCTTGGTAAAAAGTTCTACGACGGCAATGGTAAATACCGTGGTCAAGACGCTTCAATCGTAACGCTCTCACTTCAATCAGACGCTAACGCGCTGGAAAGTGGTAAAGCGGTAATGGCGATGCTGGACAATCTAAGCAAAAACTTCCCTGAAGGCGTTGCTTATGAGGCGAGCTATGACACCACAGTATTCGTTGCTGAGTCGATCAAAGGGGTAGTAAAGACCCTAATCGAAGCTATCTTGCTGGTTATTGCGGTAACGTACCTGTTCTTGGGTAGTGCGCGTGCAACCTTGATTCCTGTGGTCGCGATTCCGGTATCTTTGATTGGTACGTTTGCCATCATGCAGATGACGGGTTTCACCATCAACACGGTAACTCTGTTTGGTTTGATACTAGCGATTGGTATCGTAGTAGATGATGCGATCTTGGTTATCGAGAACGTTGATACCACGATGGCTAAAGACCCAACCATTTCGCCGCGTAAAGCAACGCTCATCGCGATGAAAGAAGTAACGGGTCCGATCATTACTTCTACATTGGTTCTGTTAGCAGTATTCATTCCGGTAGCCATGCTGCCAGGTATCACCGGCATCATGTATCGTCAGTTCGCTCTGACTATCTGTATTGCGGTTGTTATCTCTTCTATTAACGCACTAACGCTGTCACCAGCATTGTGTTCATTGGTTCTTAAACAGGGCGGTGGTAACACAGCACGTTGGTACCAAGCGTTTAACCGTGGTCTTGAATCCGTAACCAACAAGTACGGTCAAATTGCAGGCTTCCTTGTGAAAAAGGGTGTTCTACTGTTTACCTTCTTTGTTGTGGCACTAGCGGCGGTAACTTACTTCGCGAAAACTACGTCTACGGCATTTGTACCTCAAGAAGATAAAGGCATCTTGCTGGTTAACGTGCAGCTTCCTGACGCGGCATCACTGTCTCGTACAGAAGATGTGACTGAGCAATTGCTAGAGATGGTTGAGCAAGAGCCGGGTGTTGATGGCGTAACACTGGTTAATGGCTATGCATTCATGACGGGCGCTTCTGCTTCGAATGGCGCATCGCTATTTATCAAGCTGCATGATTGGGATATGCGTAACGCACTGGACGGTCAACATTCAGCGCAAGCCATCTCACAACGCATTAACGGTCGAGCAGCAACAGAGTTGCCTCAAGCGATTGTATTTGCAATGGGACCTCCAGCAGTACCGGGTATGGGTGCAGCGTCTGGTTTTGAGTTCGTTCTTGAAGATACATTAGGTCGTAGCCGTACTGATCTAGCTATGGTTATGAATGACGTGATTGCTGAGGCCGCAAAACAGCCTGAGATTTCACATACATTCAGTACCTTCCGTGCCAATGTACCACACTACTATGTTGACATTGACCGTGAGAAAGCGCAGCAACTTGGTATTCCGTTGTCGGAAATCTTCCAAACACTACAAGGTAACCTAGGTTCTCTGTATGTGAATGATTTCACCATGTTTGGTAAGAACTTCCGCGTAACCATGCAAGCTGACAGTGAACACCGTAGCAGCATGGACGACCTACAACGATTCCACGTTCGTTCGTCTAATGGCGAGATGATCCCGTTAAGCACATTGGTGACTTACGACCAGATCTTCGAACCGGATGTAGCATGGCGTTACAACATGTACCGCAGTGCGGTGATTCAAGGTCAACCTGCAGAAGGTTACTCAAGTGGTGATGCGATTGCGGCAATGGAACGCGTAGCTGCAGAAGTATTGCCTCAGGGTTACCAGTACGAATGGACAGGCATGGCTTACCAAGAAGTACTCGCAGGTAACCAAGCGATCTTTGCTTTCGCACTGGCTTTGATCTTCATCTACCTGTTTATGGTGGCTCAATACGAGAGTTGGACAATTCCGATTGCGATTATCCTCGTGGTACCTGTCGCAACCTTAGGCTCCTTCTTAGCATTGAATCTAACGGGCACTCCGCTAAACCTTTATGCACAAATAGGTTTGGTTCTCTTGATAGCCTTGGCCGCGAAGAACGCAATCTTGATTGTGGAATTCGCAAAGGTTGAGCGTGAAGAGAAAGATGCACCGATTGAAGATGCGGCGGTGAAGGGCGGTACGCTGCGTTTCCGTGCTGTGAACATGACGTCTTGGTCGTTCATCTTAGGTATTTTCCCGCTTATCTTCGCTGCGGGCGCAGGCCACGTGAGTCAGAACTCTCTGGGTATTTCACTGATCGGCGGTCTGTTGTGTGTGTTATTGGCGGGTACGTTCCTAATCCCTGGCTTCTACGCATTCGTGCAACGTAAGCGTGAGAAAGCACACGGTGGTAATACCAAACTGGTTCCGCTTGATGATGAATAGGGGATTGAGTGTCTTGTAAGAGTCGTCTCTTACAAGACTAACCCTCGGAAACTAATTCCTTGTAAAAACTAAGGCTTAGCATTGCGCTAAGCCTTTTTTTATTTCACTTATGAATAAAAACGCCTTTTATATAAACAAATGTTTGTTATGTGATAGAGCTAACACTCTAATTTGGGTTTTGTAATAAAATGATGTTTTATTGGTAAGTGTATGTTTAATATGATTTTAACAAGGTTCAGCTAACGGTTGTATGCTCGAAAACATTTGCACAATAGTGTGAAGTGTTTCAAAATTACGAAGTTATATTGAAATTTTTTGTGCATTGAGGTTCTTATGAAAGTCATTGATTTATTTAAACACCGAGGCGATAGCATGTCTTCGCAACACTCAGAGTTTATGCAATGGATGTCTCCAGCTCTTAGAGATTACTGGGGCGACTTTCTTAATCGTACGCAAAATAGCCATTTCTTTGCGTGGGTTCGTGATCACCACAAACCTGCTGTCAATGAAGATGCACCAGAGATGCCGGTAGAACAGCCGATCGTACTTAAGCCAGAAGCACAACTTGTGTTTGATGAGCTTAATCAGCAGATCGGTGAAGTCATCCATACTGGCGACTGGATCAATGTAAGTCAAGACCGTATTAACCAGTTCGGCCTTGTTACTGAAGATATGCAGTGGATTCACACTGAGCCTGAAAAAGCGGAAACAGATTCGCCGTTCAAAACAACCATCGCACATGGTTTTTTAACGTTATCTCTGCTTCCTCGATTGACTGACAGTGTTGACCCTGACAAGTCTCAATTCCCAACAGCGAAGATGGTCGTAAACATTGGTCTTAACCAAGTACGTTTCCCATACCCTGTTAAATCGGGCAGTAACGTTCGTGCTAAAAGTACGCTAACAAAAGTAACGCCAATTAAGAAAGGCCTAGAGATTGAACGCGAAATCCGCGTAGAAATCGAAGGTATTCGTCGTCCTGGCGCTGTGATCGTTTCAGTGATTCAACTTCACTTCTAAACGAACCACATAGATTCCAAAAAAAGAGAGAGCTTAATGCTCTCTCTTTTTTTTCATAAGATAAAACTCACTCACTTATTTAATGCGAGTGTAGCCGTACTCTTCGATAAGGTCTTGCCCTTGCTTTGACTTCACGAACTTGATGAAGTCTTTGCTCTCGTCAGAAACTGAGTCTGTCTTATGCAGCAACAAGAATGGGCGAGCCAATTCATAGCTGTGGTTAGCAATGTTCTTAGATGTTGGCTCTACGCCTTCAAATGTAATTGCCTTAATCGAACGGTCGATTGAACCAACAGAGATAAAACCAATCGCGTGCGGGTTATGGTTAACAATCGTTTTAACCATGCTGTTGCTGTTTACAACCAAGTTATTTGGGTTGATGTCAGACACTAGACGGTCATTAATGATTTTTGTTAAACCAAGCAAGCTTTCGAAACTGTAGCGTGAACCAGAAGACGCTTCGCGAGTGACAACTGCGATAGGCTGATCTGCGCCACCCACAGCTTTCCAGTTCGTGATTTTGCCTTTGTAGATATCGAACAGCTGCTCACGTGTAACGTTGTTTACAGCGTTTGAACGGTTGGTTACGACAGCTAGGCCGTCAAAGGCAATTGGAAATACCTTCAACTTATCGTCCTGTTCGCGGTCGGTTAAATAACGCGAGCTCATACCGATGTCAGAGACACCTTTATTAACCATGGTAATACCTGCTGTAGAACCAATGCCCTGAACCGCAATATAGTTATCAAGGTGAGTCTTGTTGTACTCCTCAGCTAATACATCCATCACTCGTGATACTGAAGTGGAGCCCGAAATAGTGGTTTCTTGTGCTAA
The DNA here is from genome assembly GCF_041471945.1 of Vibrio sp. 10N.261.51.A4. Lineage (NCBI taxonomy): Bacteria > Pseudomonadati > Pseudomonadota > Gammaproteobacteria > Vibrionales > Vibrionaceae > Vibrio > Vibrio sp. 10N.261.51.A4. The sequence continues at coordinate 9,340 of NZ_JBFRPJ010000120.1, read as the reverse complement.
AGCAGCATGAGAAGACAGGGCTAAGGATAAAAGAGAGGCAAGCGCGACTCGTAACATAAACAACTCCTAGTTAATAACATTTGTCGCATATGATAGGTCGGTTATATGACACTTTTGTGAAATTCCATACGCTCGATGTATAGCTGTTTGATTGATGAGTGATAGTTTTTTGGGTTTACGAGAGCAAGATTCGTTTCTGGGAGCAGGGCGGGTATTTTGATTGCGCTTGTTCGCTAAAATGTTTGTTGAGTCCTAAGCTAAGTAGAGGAATTCACTACTTAGAAGTTTCTATGAAGTTACAAGGGGTGTTATGTCCGTCATTCATATCGAACTGAATCGTCTTTTAATTGGGGCTGAGAAGCTCTGTACATCTCGAAATCGCAGTTTACCTGTCGAGCTAGGTAAATCCCTATATGAAGAGTGTGAGGGTGGTGTGCTGTTTTCTCAGGCGCATTATCTACTCGACTCATCTCACAGTGACTATACAAACGAGATCGTCTGCGTGACCTTTGATGAGTCGTTATCTTGTTGGTTAGTGATGGTGCCGCTTGAAGGGGATGTCGAAACCGACTCTGTGAATTGGGGGCCGTATCCGTACCTTCCTAAATCGAAGGATCTTGATGCTATTTTGGCGGAAATAGAAAAAGACCCTAAATCGTACTTCTGGTCATAGTCACTCTGTTTTCACGTTTGCTGGTGGCCTGCTCGCAAAGCTGAATCAATGAGTATCAAAACTCAACCACTGAATCCCAAAGCCAAATCATCTCATCCCACACCCAAGTGGCTTAATATTGAAGCCACTTGGTTTACACCAGTTCCCAACTAAGACGTCCACATCAATCTATCGCTTTGTTTCTTTAAACTTGCGGCTTTACGCTCTGCAGTTGTGCTTGTGCCACTAGCGATCGGAAGTCTTTTGGTGTTTTTCCGTGATACGTTTTAAAGGCCGTGCTGAAGTGAGCGGCACTTTTAAAGCCTGACTCATACGCGATTTGAGTGATCGACTTATCCGATGTTCTTAGCTGAGTGGCTGCATGAGCAATACGTTTTATCTTTAATAAGTTTGAGAACGACAGATCTTCAGCCGATAAGCGACGTTTAAGCGTAGCCGGTGACATTCCCATGTAACTGGCGAGCGTATCCAAAGAGATATTGTTTTCAATGTTTTGCTCGATGTAATGAATGACTCTTTGGGTCACGGTTAACCTTGAAGCTCGAGCAATAATAGCCAATAGAGCTGGGTACTGTTCCACCATCAAAGACAGCAAACTTAAGCCTAATTGAGTGAGTGCGTAGTCATTCTGAGAAGAAGAGTTGGCCAGTGACATGATGAGATCTTTCAACTGACAGAGCTCAGTATCCGTTTGATTGAACTTAATGTACTTGTCTGGGATTCGAGCGGACTCTAAATCGCTGAACTGATTAATGAACTTTTGAAAGATAGCCAAATCAAAATCTAAGCAGGTTGCGCTGAATTCGCCATTTTCAGTGTTAACCGTGATGTCTTTAATCTGACCAGAATTGTAAAGGGTGAAATCTCCCGCTTGCAACGAGGCTTGAGTACCATTGGGCAACACAAAAGAAATGCTGCCTTTCGACACTATAAAGATACCGTTTTTAGAGGCAGGATAACGTTCTCGTCTCCTGGGAATGAAGTTTCTGAACTGAGTAACTGTGATTGATGACATAGTGAGCTTCTTTGACGTTGTAAATTGATTGCTTATTGATTGTTTTTTTTAAGTATTGTTTAAGCATGAGACATTTACAAAAAAGGCGCTAATAATTAGCGCCTTTAGAAGTGAACCTTTGAAGCTTTTGACCTTGATAGCTTTGACCTTGAAAGCCGTAACCTTGAAAGCTGTAGCTGTTAAAGCCTTTAAGCTTCGGTTTCGTTTGTCGTTTCAGGCTCGCTAGGCAAGTCCGCAAATACTTGAGTAGGTTTTGCTACTAAGTTACGGTTTTCCTGATTAACTTCAGAGAGAACTACTTCTAAAACGTCCCCCAGTTTGTATACCATTTCTTTATCGATAGATACAGTACCCATATCACCGTTGCACTCTATTCTTTCTTTATTATTAAGAATGAGAGATCCAGGGATAAATGCAGCAGCACCATTTTCAAGTAAACGTACACGCATACCTGCACGGTTAATATCGAAAATCTCAGCTTGGAAACGAGTTTCTTCTGCTGGAGCATTGGCTAGAGTGCGAGCATACAACCAATCGCCAACATTACGCTCAGCCATGCCGTGGTGACGGCGGTGCAGGGCAAGTTCATCACCGATAGTTTCATCTGGTGTTTGAATTGGCGCTTTACCTAAGATGTGTGCTTTAAGCATACGGTGGTTAATCATGTCGCCATATTTACGAATTGGAGAAGTCCAAGTTGCGTAAATATCTAATCCCATCGCGTAGTGCGGTGCAGGCTCATTGCTGATCTCGCTATACGCTTGGAATTTACGAATACGGTTGTCGTAGTAGCTGTTATCTAAAGAACCTAACCAACGACGTAGAGTAGCAAAACCTTCTAGAGAAATGATTTGCTCTTCAGTGAACGGCGTTTCCGCTTGCGGGTTTACCAGTTCAAGAACGTCGGAGATTTTCTCAGCCTTGAAACCAGAATGGCAGTTAAATACACCTTGGTTGAAGCTCTCTTTTAGTACTCGGCCCGCACAGATGTTCGCGCTGATCATTGATTCTTCAACCAGCTTGTTTGCGCTACGACGCATGTCAGCGTGGATAGCGACAACATCGTTATCTTCGCTCAGTTCAAAGCGGTAGTCAGGGCGATCTGGGAACACAACAGCGTTTGCTGAGCGCCATGCTGAACGTGCTTGAGCAAATTGGTGAAGATCAGAAACAATTGCAGCAATCTCTTCTGATGGTTGCCATTTCTCTGATGCACCTGTTTCTAGCCAGTCTGATACGTTGTCGTAAGCAAGACGAGCATGAGATTTGATGTTTGCAGCGAAGAAGTTAATGTCATCACCGATAACGCCATCTTTAGATACCGTTACTGTGCAGCAAAGTGCAGGACGAACTTCGTTCTCGATCAGTGAACATAGGTTGTCAGCAAGATCACGAGGCAACATTGGGATGTTGCGACCAGGAAGGTAGATAGTGAAACCGCGCTCGCGTGCCACTTTATCCATCGCATCATCTGGAGAGATGTAAGCCGTTGGATCAGCAATTGCGATAGTCAGTTCAAAATCACCGTTCTCTTTCTTCTTCGCGTAAAGCGCGTCATCCATATCTTTTGTGCTTTCGCCATCGATAGTCACAAAAGGGACGTGCGTCATGTCTACACGTTCAAGATCGGCGTCATCGTTGATTAGCCAGTTGTCGATGCCTTCAGGCTCACTGTTTGGTAGATCGTTTTGTGCCAGCGTTACCCACCAAGGTGCAATCTTGTCGTCAGCGTCTGTGATTTTCTCAGAGATCTGAGCCAAGAATCCGTTGTCACCTTTTAATGGGTGTTGAACGATATGAGCAACAACCCAGTCACCTTCTTTAAGCGTTTCAGGGTTTAGACCCTTCATTGCTTTCGCTTTAAGTTGCAGTTTTTTGAGCTGCGGGTGATCAGGAACAACGTTCAATCGGCCTTTGAAAAGCTTAACTCGTGCAATAAAGCGAGTAAGACCTTGTTCAACCAATTCCTCAGGCTCTGCTACTTCGCGCTCTTTCTCTGTGCGAATGATGGCAATCACCTTGTCACCGTGCACACACTTCTTCATGTACGGAGGCGGGATAAAGAAGCTTGTTTTGCTATCAACTTCGAGAAAACCAAAACCTTTTTCAGTGGCTTTGATGGTACCTTCCTTTTTAGGGAGGGTTTCTTGGATTTGCTGCTTGAGCTGAGCGAGTAGAGGATTATCTTGAAACATTTTGACTTTTATCTATCGAGGACAATTGAGCACACTATAATCATTGCGAGGCTTGATTACTACTTAAAGGCGAAGTGAGCGTTAATTAATTGCCCTCTTATTTAACTAGGTCAATTTGCTAGGAGATGGGTGCTGTGACGAGATATTCATCAAGTTTTGACGATATGATAACCAGTATTGATGTAAAAGCGAAAAATATGTGATGTATTTCAATTTTTTCTGGATTTTTTTATGCATTTAGGGAATAATCCGCCTCCCTTAGACGTCCCTAATGGCTTGAAGTGTTTTATTACTGCTTCGTAACTCTGAATGGAATCAGTATCTGATTGGATCAGTATTGGAATTGATAGAGCTCCCGGGACCTTTTGTTTACTTATATATAGTGGGATCCCAATGTCCGAATCTGTAATTCAATTTAATGAATTAGCCCTAAACGATAACATTCTTTCAGCTCTTGATAGCATGGGTTTCGTTTCTCCGACTCCAATCCAAGCAGCAGCTATTCCTCTTCTTCTTGAAGGCCGTGACGCACTAGGTAAAGCACAGACTGGTACTGGTAAAACAGCAGCATTCTCTCTGCCTTTACTTAACAAAATCAACCTGAACCAACACAAACCACAAGCAATCATCATGGCTCCTACTCGTGAGCTAGCGATTCAAGTTGCTGCGGAAATCAAAAACCTTGGCCGTGATATCAAAGGTCTTAAAGTTATTGAAATCTACGGTGGTGCTTCAATTGTTGACCAAATGCGTGCTCTAAGCCGCGGTGCTCACATTGTTGTTGGTACTCCAGGTCGTGTTAAAGACTTACTAACTCGTGACCGTCTACACCTAGATGAAGCACACACATTTGTTCTTGATGAAGCAGATGAAATGCTGAAAATGGGCTTCGTAGATGACGTTACTTGGATCCTAGAGCAAGCTCCAGAATCTGCACAACGTGTACTTTTCTCTGCAACTATGCCTCCAATGGTTAAGACTATTGTTGACCGTTACCTACGTAACCCGGCTAAAGTTGACGTTGCTGGTACTAACCACACAGTTGATAAAGTAGCGCAGAACTTCTGGGTTGTTAAAGGCGTAGAAAAAGACGAAGCAATGTCTCGTCTTCTAGAAACCGAAGAAACTGACGCGTCAATCGTATTCGTACGTACTCGTCAAGACACTGAGCGTCTAGCTGATTGGCTATCTGCACGTGGCTTCAAAGCTGCTGCACTGCACGGTGATATTCCTCAGTCTCTACGTGAGCGTACTGTTGATCACATCAAACAAGGTGTTATCGACATCCTAGTTGCAACTGACGTTGTAGCTCGTGGTCTTGATGTTCCACGTATCACTCACGTATTCAACTACGACATCCCATTCGATGTTGAATCTTACATCCACCGTATTGGTCGTACTGGCCGTGCTGGACGTAAAGGTAAAGCGATCCTACTAGTTCGCACTAACCAAATTCGCATGCTTCGCACAATCGAGCGCGTAACTAAGTCTCAAATGGAAGAAATTCAACTTCCTCTACGTGACCAAGTTGCTGCTGCACGTGTTGCTAAGCTTGGCGCTGAACTTGAAACTGAGAAAGAAAGCAAAGCACTAGAAAACTTTGCAGGTCTTATCTCTACTCTTCAAGAGTCTCTAGAAGTTGATGCTGCTACTCTAGCTGCAATGCTTCTTAAGCGTCAGCAAGGTAAGAGCCCACTATTCTACGTTGGCGAAGACCCAATGATCGCTGCTATTGAGCGTGATAAGAACCGTCGCAAAGAGCGTCGTGAAGATCGTGACAACGGCCGTGACGGTGGTGGTCGCAACTTCAATACTCAAGATTGGGATACTTACCAACTACAAGTTGGCCGTGAGCAAGGCGTTCAGGTTAAAGACATCGTTGGCGCACTAGCAAACGAACTTGGCCTAACTAAAGGTTCTATCGGTGCTATCAAGCTAGACCAAGGTTCTACTTACGTTCAACTGCCAAAAGCAATGAACTCTGAAACTGCTGGTAAGCTAAGCAAACTTCGCATTCGTCAAAAAGAAGCTGGCGCTGTAGTTGTTGATTTCAATGACTTCCGTGAGCCTCGTCGTGGCGGCGGCGGTCGTGATGGCAACCGTGGTGGCAACCGTGGCGGTCGTGATGGTGGCGGCTACCGTGGTAACCGTGAAGGCGGCAACCGCGAAGGTGGTAACCGTGAAGGCGGTCGTGGTGGATACCGTGGCAACCGTGATGGTGCTCGCGATGGTAACTCTGCTGGCGGACGTGATGGCGAACGTCGTTTCGACCGTAACCGTGGTGGCGATCACCGTGGTAACTTCCGTGGCGAACGTGGCCATGGTAACGGCAATGGCGGTGGTAACCGTGGTCGTCGTCCAGAGCGCAACGAAGGTTAATCAACCTGTCGCTTAGACGCTTTAGGTCTAGACACTGAATTTAAAAGCCGAGCGTAATGCTCGGCTTTTTTGTGCCTGTTATTTGAACTTAAGCTTTGGTTGGCTCGATATTCGTAGCTAACTTACTTTAATCAAGCTTCGTTCCTGTAACTATGCTTCGTCCATGAAACTAAGCATCGCGCCTAGAACGAATGTTAGTGCCAAAACTTAGCTGTATCGCGTTCTAAGCCTATACCAAAAGAACGTGCTACAAGATGCTGAAACAAAGAGTGAAGGCTATCTAAGCGTCGTTACAGTGCATCTATTCGTAGAGTTGTGCTCGAAGGCAATCAAAATAAGATCAGATCACTATTCTCAACTTCAGTGAGCTTTTTGATGCAAACACTGAGCAATTGAGAAATCGAGCAAAAAGTTATCGGTAATGATAAGCAGACGACAGGGAAGGGTGGTTGTTTTTCAAGCGGATCACCTGCATTTGTTCGAGTCGCTTTAATTAACTGAATCAAGTTAAAAATAACGTGAGCACTCGTTTGCGTCACCTGTTCATTAATTTTCTTATTCAACTATTTTTTAATTCCGCTCTCGAAATAAATAATTTAATGACCAAGATCAACTTAATTGTGTTCATTTAGTGATTTTTTCAAAACAAAAGTTGAAAGATTCAAAAATTATTGAATAATGGACTTAACTAAAATTGAAGTAAACACTTCATCCAATTCGTACTGAAACAGGATCCATATCCAATGTCTAATTCGTTTGTTCTGGTTATTAACTCGGGTAGTTCATCCCTAAAATTTGCTGTAATCGATTCTGTTTCTGGTGAAGCAGTATTAAGTGGCCTAGGGGAGTGTTTTGGTCTTGAAGATGCTCGTATGAGCTGGAAATTCCAAGGCGAGAAAACTGAAATTGCCATTCAAGGTGAAGATAACCACCACAAAATTGCCATTGGCAAATTGGTTGGCCTGATGGAAGACCTAGGCTTCACGGCTGATATCGTGGCTATCGGTCACCGTATCGTTCACGGCGGTGAGAAGTTCACTCAAACGGTTCGCATTACTGAAGAAGTAACGAACGAAATTGAAAGCCTATCTGACCTAGCTCCACTTCATAACCCAGCAGGTGCTATCGGTATCCGTGCTGCAATTGAAGCTTTCCCTTCTCTACCTCAGTTCGCTGTATTTGATACTGCTTTCCACCAAACAATGCCTCAACGTGCATTCACTGGTGCAATCGCAAAAGAGCTATACACAGACTTCGGCGTACGTCGCTACGGTTTCCACGGCACTAGCCACTACTTCGTTAGCCGTGAAGCTGCGAAGATGGTTAACAAGCCAATCGAAAAATCGAGCTTCATCTCTGTTCACCTAGGTAACGGCGCATCTGTATGTGCTATTAAAGATGGTAACAGTGTTGATACTTCTATGGGCTTCACACCACTTTCAGGCCTAATGATGGGCACACGTTGTGGTGACCTAGACCCAGGCATCATCGAATACCTACTTAAGAAAGGCTGGTCACAAGAGCAAGTATTTAACTCTCTAAACAAGGAGTCTGGCTTCCTTGGCGTGTCTGGTCTTACGAGCGATGCTCGTGGCATCTTAGAAGCAATGGAAGAGGGCCACGAAGGCGCTAAGCTTGCGTTTGAGGTGTTTACTTACCGCGTAGCGAAATACGTTGCTTCTTACCTAGCAACGCTAGATTCTTTAGACGGTATCATCTTCACTGGTGGTATCGGTGAGAACTCTCTACCAATTCGTCGTGAGATCTTAAACAACCTTAAGATTCTAGGTTTCGTTGAAGATGTAGCAGGTAACGAATCTGCTCGCTTTGGTGCTGAAGGGATCATCGCTAAGTCTGAAATGTTAGACGCTGTAGCAATGGTTATTCCAACCAACGAAGAATTCGTGATCGCCCAGCAGTCGGTTGAACTGCTGTAATTTTTTCAAAAACAGATAGTTAAAAGCGAGCTTAGTGCTCGCTTTTTTGATCTTATATGTTGGATAGACCATCGCTAAGTGGCCTTATAGCGAGATAGTCAAAACTCATTCTATTGATTTCGGCAAATCATTTTGTAGCTTCAAACTAGTGATGTTAGGGCTGGCTTGTGATGCCCAGACTTTTCTAAGCGCGATCATTGCTTGCCCCATTTCATATATGGAATCCACGTATTTACAAAGTGATTTTGGCAATAAAAGTTAAGATGCGGTCGTATATTCGGCTTCTTATTGAAGGAGCTACCCTCTAGCCTTTGATGTTTTGCGCACCTACTGTCCTTATCGCGCTAGCAGCTTTTTACAGCATGACAGAATGGCCAGGTTCTCAGTAGGTTGGTCTTACCTTTTATGCATCATCATTTTGTAAAATTTAAAAATTTGGTAGTGATTAATGAGTGAGTAATACTGGTTTATATTCAGTCTCATACCGAAGCATTGCCCACGCAGTACGTACCACTTTGTTAGCCAGTGCAATGCAGGCCTTCTTGAAGCCGATACGATCTATGATGTTCCTCAACCAAGCGTCCTTCTGAGTCTTCGGTTTTTCGGGTAGTCGCCCAACGTATGACATTGCGCCAAGATAAAGAAGCGAGCGTAGCTCCTTCACACCACCGCATTTATCGATCCCAATCATAAAAACTTTGCCTCCTGAACTGTGCTGTTTAGGTGTAAGACCAACAAATGCTGAAGCTTGTCTTCCATTCTTGAACTGCTTTCCATCACCAAGAGTTGTATAGAGCATCGCAGCAGTTGTTTCACCAACCCCTTCAATGCCCATTAATCGTTGGCACGGCTCTATCTGACGGGTTAAAGCATTTTTCTCTTTTTCGAATGCGATGAGTTTTGCTTTAAGTTCTTTATATTGCTCCCAAAGCATCGACAGAACGGATACGACATTGGAGGGTATTGGTGTATCGCCATCAAGCACGGTTTGAACCGACGCTTTTAAGCCTTTTTCACCTCTAGGGTTTGCTATCCCGTAGCCCAAAATTGTCCCTCTAATGTGAAGAGCTAGGGAAACAACACTACGAGATAAGAATCTACGGCTAGTTTCTAAAGAATGCATAGCTTGTTGTTCCAATGA
>NZ_JBFRPJ010000119.1:0-29617 GCF_041471945.1 Vibrio sp. 10N.261.51.A4 | reverse complement strand
GACGCCATAGTCGTTTGTTAGGCTCGTTCTTTAAGCACCGATGTAATCATGTTAATTGCTACGATAGAATGATGCAGCAAGTCTTGAGCTTCATCAATTGAATAAAACTTATCTGGATGCTGAGTAGGGTTTCTATAGTTACGTCTAATCATATCCAGACTATCTAGCAGCTCTTGCGAGGGCTTAGGATTATTTTTTTGTTCTAACTTCTGAATTATAGGTCCCCACATTGGCTTTCTAATTCGATTAGTTTTAACAAAACTGAAGTACAGTTGCTTTACCATTTCCTCAACACATCGCATCATGTGAAATGCTGAAGCTGTGCCATGGTTCATAGCAATACATGATGTTGCTAACTTAAAATCCTGCATTGCAGTGTCTGATAAATAGCCCCACATTCCACTAGCCAATAAACGCTCTGGGTTCTTCATCAGTATATCGGGAGTAAACCTTTTTGGTGTTACATAAAGAACTTTGCGTAGTTGTAGTTCTGCATCTAATGTTGCATCGGTCTTATCAACTAGTTCTTTTATCTTTCCTGCATTTTCTTCAGATAAAAGCTCATCACTTGGAAGACCATCAAGCTCTTCTACGACGTCATGAATTTCTTTTACAACCTGAAGTGTTACTTGCAAGTCAAGCTCCACTAAATAGTCCAAATAATGTTCTCGAATAAAATCGGCTGCAACTTTATTTGTTTCATTACTAAACCCTCGCTTCACTAAGTAATAGTTGTAACCGAAAACATAATAACCATAAATATCTAACTCTTTCACTAATCTTCCTTTTTACTTCATAGAGCCTAACATTTTAATATTGTGCAAGCACGAATCCATCCGCTTAACATATCAAAAAGGTCACTCATAACCAACTGAATGCTATGCATTTAATATAAAAGTGGGTCTAAACAATAAGTGTGAAAACGTGCAAGCACATATTGCCGACTATGTAACGCTCGGCCTCATTCTTAACCACCCATAAATCTGAAGTATAATCAATAACTTAAAATAAGCATCTCGTTAAATTCGTGCTCAATCAGAGTTAAAAACCACTCTTTTTTAAGTCATTAATTATTCAACAAGCAATAAACTGTCTGTATGTACAGATTTTGTGAGGGGAATATATGGCGAGTCAATTCATGCAGGCAATTTGCGAACATATGACGATGCGAGGCTATAGTCGCAAGACAATCAAAGCCTACTGTTACTGGATAAAATACTTCATTCATTTTCATAAGCTTAAACACCCTGAACAGATGCATGCCGCTGAAGTTGTCTCCTTTCTTTCTCATTTAGCTAATCAACAAAAAGTAGCCATCAATACTCAAAAGGTAGCGCTCAATGCTCTAGCCTATTTATACAATCAATTTATTAAGCAACCTCTAGGAGACTTAGGGTTTAGCTATGCGACTCGGTCTCGAAAAATTCCTAGTGTACTCAATCATTCGGAAGCTATCTCGGTGATCAATGAAATAGATCCTAAATATCAACTGTTTTTTCGCTTGTTGTATGGTTCAGGTTTGAGAGTATCGGAATGTCTGAGGCTTCGAGTACAAGATATAGACCTAAAACAAGGGTCTTTCACTGTTCACCATGGGAAAGGAAATAAAGACCGAGTGACAATTTTAAGTTTTTCACTCACTGAAGCTATACAAGACAAAATTTCACAAGTTGCAGTTCTGCTTGCTAAAGATAACTTGAATGGGTTTAGGCCATCTTTGCCTCACCGATTAGGCAAAAAATACCCGAGTGCCTATCGACGACTTGCTTGGATGTACCTATTCCCATCAAAATCCGTCACTCAACACCCAGAGTCGGGGATCGTATGCCGACACCACCTACATGATTCGGTGATCCGAAAAACGCTGAAGAAGGCGACTAACTCTAACAAATTGCGCCACAAGCGAATTAGTTGTCATACTTTCAGGCACAGTTTTGCTACGCAACTTATAAACTCAGGCTCCGATATCAGAACGGTTCAAGAGTTACTGGGGCACAGTGGTGTTAAGACAACTCAGATATACACTCACGTTATTGGGCAACACTTTAGCGGTACGACTAGCCCGCTAGACCACCTATAACGAAACTCCCTCATCAATAGTTGAACCTTGGCTTGATGGCTTCTGTCTGACAAGGTTGTCTGATATGGTGGCGGCAGAACTTCAGCAATTGTTTAGATAGTATTGAATATGAAAACACTAACCATACTTGATGGCGGCATGGGCCGAGAACTCAAAGAAATTGGCGCGCCATTTTCTCAACCGCTTTGGAGTGCTCAAGCGCTGATTGAAGCACCCGAATTTGTCAGCCAAGCACATCAAAACTTTGTCGATGCAGGTGCTGAAATCCTAATCACCAATAGCTACGCCTGTGTACCTTTTCACTTGGGTGAAGAGCTGTTCGAGCAACGCGGTTTTGAACTAGCCACACTGTCTGGTGAGCTGGCTAAAGCAGTTGCAGACAATGCTACCCACACAGTGAAAGTAGCAGGCGCGATTCCACCGCCATTTGGCAGCTACCGACCAGACTTGTTTAAGGTAGAAGAGGCAGCGCCAATCATTCAAACGCTTTACGATGCCCAGGATCCAAACATCGATCTTTGGATCGCGGAAACCATCTGCAGCCTGCAAGAGTTCGAATCCATTCATGCGGTTCTTAAGCAGTCAGATAAGCCGTGTTACTACGCATTCAGTTTGGAAGATACCAAGGGCGATTCTGCCAATATTCGTTCTGGCGAGAGCGTAACAGACGCCATCAAACTTGCCTGCCAATCAAACGCGACAGGCATTATGTTTAACTGTTCAGTGCCTGAAGTGATGGATCAAGCCATTATCGATGCCAAGAAAGTGATCGATGAGCTAGGCAGTGATTTAGAAGTTGGTGTCTATGCCAACAATTTTGCGCCTATCAGCAACGAACATGAAGCGAATGATATGTTTCAGGAGATGCGTGAGCTGGATGGCCAAGGTTACTTAACTTACGCTAAACGCTGGCATGCACTGGGCGCGAATATTATCGGTGGCTGTTGTGGCATCGGGCCAAAACACATTAAAGCCTTAGCCGATTGGAAACACTCAATACAGAGCTAATCCTGAGCTTCAACTAGAATAAAAGAAATAGAGAACAGGTTGAGAAATCTGTTCTCTATTTGTATGTGACGTCTCTGAGTACACTGATACAAAACAACGATTTGGAGCAACAGATGAGCGACACGCAACGCAAAATAAAATGGGGCATCGCAGGGCTAGGCAATATCGCCAATCGATTCGCAACCGCAGTCACAGAGCACTCTCTGCATGGTGAGCTTGATGCGGTTGCCGCCAGAGATCACTCACGCGCAGCCACGTTCGCCAACAAGTTTGGTTGCGACAAGGCTTATGGCTCTTATGAAGAGATGGCGAATGACCCAAGTGTAGAAGCGGTTTACATCGCTACGGTTCACCCATACCACCAGCCACTCGCAGAACTGTTTCTAAAGAACAATAAGCACGTATTGGTCGAGAAGCCGGCTTTTACCAACCTTGGTGACTGGCTTGAGATGAAAGCCCTTGCGAAACAAAATGGCGTGATGCTGTTAGAAGCGATGAAAACCGTGGTGTTTCCCGCATATCGTGAGCTCCAATCATTCTTGGTCGATAACAACATTCAGATAGATTCAATCGAAGCCAGCTTTGGTAACCATCATGACTATGAGCCCGATTTGTTTATCTTCAATCCGGATTTGTCAGGCGGAGCAACACTCGATGTTGGGGTCTATGGGCTTTGGTTCTTTTACGATCTGTGCCGAACGCTGGGTGTAAACCCTTCAAAACCTCAGGTAGAGATGTCGTGTCTTTATGAGGGAGCGAATGTTGATACCAATGCATGCTTTACATTCTCTGGTGATATAAGCGGTAAGATATCGGCATCAACAGTGCAAAACCTTCCCCGATCAGCACACTTGAGTGGACCTGAAACCAAAATCACCATTCACGAAAAATGGTGGAATCCGGCCTTTATTGAGATTGAACATCAAGGCAAAAAGTCGACCATTAACTACCGAGTGACAGGGAATGGATTCGAGTTTGAAATCGACCATTTTTCAGATTTGGTGCTTCAAGGCAAAACTGAATCGAATATCCTGAGCTCAGAGATAACCTCTCGAGTTCTCGATACGATGGAAAACGCACTGATTGATTCTGGCTATTCACATTTAACTCAACCTCGTCGTTAGGAAAAGCAAATTGGGCAACCTTAAGCGTAAGCTTGAACTGTATGAAAAGATATTTCAGGCTTTTGGGCCTGGAGTATCACACTGTCAGGTCAACCAACTGGCCACACTGCTGCACGTGAGTGAACGTCACGTTCAGACCTTACTCAAAGCGATGACAGCACAAGGCTGGATTGAGTGGCAAGCTAGCTCAGGCCGCAGCAAGAAGGCACAACTCACGTGTCTGGTTGAACCCATTGAGGCGTGTTACCAATACGCACAAACCCAAGCTGACGCAGGCAACATAGAACAGGTGTTTAGCACCTTGAGCTTCAACGGCCGCAATGCTGGCACTGAGTTGCAAGCCTTTCTAAGCAATACCAATCCGTCGACGCAGAATATCGCGTACATCCCGTTTCACCGAGAACTCGAAGCGCTTCACCCTCAACGCGTGCTTAGACGCACCGAACGTTTCTTAGTTATGCAAGTTTGCCAACGCCTAACCTCCGTTAAGCACAGCAAACTCAGCGGCGATCTGGCTTATCATTGGCAGCCTAATCAAGATGCGACACAGTGGCACTTTCAGATTCGCAATGGTGTTCACTTTCATAACGGAAGAACACTCGAACCTCAAGACATAGCACGCAACCTTAACTCTCTCTGCCAAAGCAAAATATGGCGTCGCTGTTATCAGCATATTGATGAGGTCTCTGTCTCGGCAGGCAATGTGGTTGTCGTAAAGTTGAATCAACCTGATTGGCATTTACCGCGCCTACTTGCTAGGGCTGAAGCCTCCGTATTCGATCACTCATCACCGACTGATAGGCTGATTGGATCTGGCGCGTTCTCATTAGACATCTTCTCAAGCAAGATGTTGAGATTGAGCCGCAATAGCGCCTATTCACACAGCACGCCGATTCTGAATCGAGTCGAGTTGTGGGTCTATCAGGAATGGGCACAGAGCAAAGCCTGCGCTCAAAATCAGGTGTGCGTGAAACTGCCCGAGAAGACGACCACCGTGCGTGGGGATGACCATTCTTCCCAACCGGATTTCGGCTCAACCTTCTTTAAGATTCAAAGCCCGATGTTGTCTTCAACCGTTCGTGAGTTCACCGTTGAAGACACCTCTGAATGCCAAGCCCTTTTCGATCAGTTGTCAGTGTCTGGCGACCACAAAACCAGCGTGGAATATGGGCACTACCTAACTCACTACCTAACTACCAAAGACGTCGCGCTGTGCAGTATTATTGATGAGAACGACACCTTCACTTCGTGGTTAAGCTTTTTCACTCGCTTCCCGTTTGAGGAATTAACTTTACCTTCTGAGATGCTAGAGACAATCGAACAAGGCTTAGCCTCAATAACAAACCAACCAGACTTTGAGTTAGCGATGAATGCACTGTTGTCGCTCCGGCATTGGTTGCATGAATCTGGGGTTGTGGTTGAGCTCAAGCAAGAGGCGTTCAACTTAGAGGTTTCTGAAAAGATACACGGCGCACAAGTAAATGGTTTCGGTTGGTGCGAACTCGACAAGCTGTGGATTAGCCATTTGTAAGCGTATTTCGTAGCTGAATGTATTTCACAACCTAGCCCAACCAAGCTGCAACCAATCATTATGTTCAGTCACAGCGTAGGTCGAATAGGCTAAGGGTTAGCTCACTAGCGCCAATTCAGACTCTTTATAGATACGGTTAGCCACTTTGTATGCAGCCGGAGACATCAGTGTCTCTTTGCATCTGCGCTTAAATTGCTCGACTTCAATCGTTTGTTCTTCCAGTAAATAGCACAGCTCACTCAAGTAGTTAGCTTCAAACACAGCTTGACCAAGTGGTGTGCATTCGTATCGGCTCGACTCTTGGTAGCCAATTGCGGTCAACACAGACTCTGGCAGTTCCCAGAACTTAGCAATGGTGTAAGTCAGGCGAATAGAGTAGCTGTTCATCAGGCGCTTCAATGCCAACGAGTTAGGTGGAACAGAAGGATCAACATGCTTGAAGGCTTCTACCATCATCTGGAAAATGATCATCTTGCCTAAGTTGCGAATTAACCCAACAAAGTATGCCGCTGCTTGATCTTCTTGAGGTGAAGAGTCTTTCATCAACTCCTTAGAAAACGACGCAGTCTGAACACTGTGATTCCAAATTTTCTCACCGAAGTGACGCCAGTAAATATTGTTCCCCGGCGTGAAGTTCTTCATGTAGCTATTCACCACCCCTTCAACAAGCCCCTGAGAACCCATATTTAAGAATGCTGTTTTTAGGTCGGTAACCTGTTTTTCATTGCGTTTGTAAAAGGCGCTATTTGCCAGTTTAATCACATCGGCAGCCATACTCGGCTCGCGCTCAATCACTCTTAACAGAGTATCGACATCAAACTCATCGCTCTGTAATTCGCCCATTAACGTGGTCACAGAGGCTGGCATCACTGGCAGTTCATTAAGCAAGGCTTTTGGAGAGCGAATCAAGCGTTCGATTTGGCAAGCGACAAAATCACTAAATGGGTCTGACTCCGTGCGAAGGCGAGACTCTCCAAACAAATAATCAAGGAACTCACCATCGTGAAGGCTAAGCGTCTTATCGACGATTAATGATGATGGCTGAGCGGACGACGGCGGAACAAAGATTGAAGACTGAACAGAATCAGTAGCAACGGTTTGTTGTTGCTCTTGTTGGGCAGGCTCTGCAGAGGGTTTGTTTTTTGAATAAACAAAAGGTGAGAATAGTGCCTGCAATACCCTTTTAAACATCAATACGGCTCCTTGATAAATACAACATAGATAGGGATATATAATGGCGGTAATTATCGCACAGTTAATTCATAAACCACACAATGATAAATGAATCATTAACTTTTCAGCTGTATAGGATCTGTTACTCAACGGGTTGCAAGACTGAGCCCGCCAGTATTCGCCAGAAACAAGAAGAGCGAGCACATAACGCTTGCTCGCTCTTCCATAAATCTAAACCGTGAAGCTGACTAAAACTAGCGTTCTGCCACTTCCAACACGATCTTACCAACATGCTTTTTCTTTAAGAACTCATCTTGCGCTTTATGGATATCGGCTAGCGGATAAGACTCTGCAACGATGGCACCAATCTGCTGTTTCTCGATACGGTTGACTAGATTCTGAAATACTTGTGGTTCTAAAACTGTGCAACCAAAAAAGCTGAGATCTTTGAGATACAAAGTGCGAACATCAAGCTCAACCATAGCGCCACCAATTGCGCCAGATACGGCATAACGGCCATGTGGTTTCAGCACTTCAAGGAATTCCGGCCATTTGTCACCTGCCACTAAATCGATAACCACATTGACGCTACTTTCGCCTAGCGCTTTAACCAAATCCGCATCACGAGCAATCACTTCATCAGCGCCAAGTTCAAGTAACTGTTGGTTCTTGCTTGGGCTGGTAATCGCAATCACATACGCGCCGCGAGCTTTTGCTAGCTGAATAGCCGCAGAGCCCACACCGCCCGATGCACCAGAGATAAGCACGCGATCACCTTCAGCCACATTCGCGCGAGTTAGCATGTTCTCTGCTGTTGAGTAAGAACATGGGAAAGATGCTAGTTCAACATCCGACATGGTGCTGTTCACCGCATAAGCGTGCTTCGCTGCAACTTTGGTGTATTCAGCGAACCCACCATCGCACTCAGAACCGAAATACCATGGCTGTGGCAGATCTCGTCCGTATACTTCTGTTAAACAAGGTTCGATAAGAACACGCTCACCAATACGGTCAGCAGAGACTTCATTACCGACTGCTACGATGAAACCACACACGTCAGCACCTTGGATACGAGGGAACTTCAACGCTTCACCCGACCAACTTGCATCGTCTGAGTCATCGCTTTTTGAGTACCAGCCGATTCGTGTGTTGATATCGGTATTGTTAACGCCTGCTGCCATCACTTTGATCAGCACTTCATTAGGTTCGATTTGAGGAACCGCGATATCTTCGCGGTAGCCAAGCATTTCTGCTCCGCCGTGCCCCAACATCTCTACGCCTTTCATTGTTTTCGGTATTTCGAATTTCATCGTGTTTCCTCGAGTAATTTTGTAACCATATTCTGTGCTGATGCCACCGCTTCTTCGCCTAATACTGGCCACGCGCTTGATACGCCTTCATGAAGTAAAAACAGTGGTGTCGCGAGATCATCTCGCAGGCTCTGCTTGCCTATTAGCAAACGGACTTGTTCTTTATGCTGTGTAACCGCTTGGCTGATAAGCTCATTATCGGGAAACGCGGCCATCGCATTCATCGACATACACCCGTGCGGCGCATACTCTTCTAACCATTGTTGGAGCTTGTTGAAGATATGAGTAACCGATTCGAGACCCTTTTCAGGAGACGTTTCCAACAAGAAATCTAGGTAACGTTGGTGTCGATATTCCAAGGCACCAACGATCATCGCTTCTTTTGAAGGGAAATGTTTATACAAGGTTCTTAGGCTTACATCGCACGCCGTTTTCAGCTGTGCAACGCTCGGCTCAGCAAAACCTTGCTGGCTAAATGCCACCTCTAAGCTTGCTGCAATCTGTTCTCTCAACATAGTGCTCTCTTAATACCCGACAAAGGGTAGAATGATTGTTCTACCTACAAGATAGAACGATCACTCTACCCCTGTCAATATCCAAATTTACACACCAAGAAATGATAAATTCCGCGCCAAACAGGACACGGAATTTATCAATACAGATGAGAGACTTAGCGTTTAAGCTGGAGTCGACTGCGTATCGTCACCAGAACAGATAAAGCGCCGCAAAGTACCAACACCCCCCCTAAATCTTGAATCATTCCCGCTAAAGCGAGCCCTGAGCCGATCAAGGTGTAATACATCAAACCAAACAGTGCACCTGCACTTCCCGCTTGAGATTGGTAGCTGACTAATGCTCGGCTCAATACATTAGGGATCGCAATACCAAATGCCATGACCACCAGCATCATCGGAAGTAAAAACCATATTGAGTGTTGTGAAAAATAGACACCCACCGCACCTAATGTTTGAAGCCCTGCCGCGATACCAATCAGAGACATTGAAGACACTTGTCTCTTCAACAATGTCTTGTTCACCAAGCTTCCCAACAGAGTCCCGAACCCAAGCACAATGCCGCTGTAGCCAAACTGCTCAACGCTAAATCCAAGTTGAATGAAGGCAAATGAACCCAATTGATAATAGGAAAATAGCGCAATATTGAACGACGCAACTAGCAACGCAGACATCCATATATCGCTATCTTTGATCATGTGAATACTGAGTGACTTTAACTGCAATGGCTGCTTAGATTGTTGCGTTTCAGGCAATGACCATAGGCTATGTGCCAACAACGCTAACACCATAATAAACAAGGCAATAAACACATATTGATGCCCGCCCGCTTGGCTTAGTTGACCGCCAAGAAGCAGCCCGATGATTGGACTAATCGACAGCCCCATCCCCATGTAACCAAACACCTTGGCCAGTTCCGCGCCGCTAAAGGCATCGCGCAACATGGTTTGTGTCACCACCGAGCCCACCGCAAGCCCGAAAGCACCCATGGCTCTGGCTATCATCAACCACGTAAAGCTGTCGGTTTGCATAGCAATAAGTGCTGAACAGGCGAATAACCCCATGCCCAGTAACATGGTTGGTCGGCGCCCCCATTTGTCTGCCAATATGCCCCATACCACAACACCGAGCGCAAACGCTGAGAAGTAAATCGATAGGGTTTGAGCAGCTTGTGTGTAACTGACATCAAAGGATTTCGATATTGAATCCAGAGTCGGGCTATAGATGGTTTCTGCGATTTGAGGGAACATCAGCAATAGCACCATTTGCCATAAAGAAGGTTTTGTTTTCATCATTTTTCCAAGACCAGTGAACTTGACGAGGAGTCTAGGGGAAACTAACCTTGGCTCGTTAACAACATTAAAACCAAAAACAACAAGATTGGGACAAATGGCATTAATCAGCGAAACCATTGAGTTTGATGCAGACAGCTTACCTGCGCCCGTAATAGGGATTGCGGCAGAGCTAGGTCAGCATGACTCAGGAATACATCACCACGTAAAAGGACAGTTGCTGTATGCTCCGCAGGGTTGCATCACCTTGACCTTAGAAAACGCCATTTGCATTTTGCCGCCGACTAAAGCCGTGTGGATCCCGCCTTATACCAAACATCGCGCGCAGATGACCAATGTGGTTGCTTATCGGTCGCTCTATTTTGATAGCAGTATTTACACCTGCCCAGAAGCGATTGAAATTGTGGAAGTGAATGAGCTTTTAAAAGCCCTGATCAATAAGATGGCTTTCTGGGATTGGGACGTTGCCCGCGAGCAAACCACCAATACCGCCAACCTATTCTGGGAAGAGTTTTACAGTGCTAACCAACACTCGTTTATCTTGCCACTACCGACAGATCGCCGCTTTAAAAGCTTTTGCAAACAAGTCCGAACCGCTTCCTTTCTTGCCCCAGCCCTCTCGACATTAGCGAACTCGGTTGGCGCAAGCACCAAAACGATTACTCGATTATTCAAAGCCGAAACAGGCATGACTTACCAAGAGTGGCGACAGCAATGGCGCTTGTTTAAAGCGATTGAACTGCTCTCAGAAAACCGACAAGTCGTTGATGTGGCTCATCTGCTAGAGTTCTCATCCAACAGTGCGTTTATCGCTTTTTTCAAACAGCAAGCTGGACAAACCCCGTTGGCCTTTACCAAGTTAGGGGCGTGATTGTTGTTATCCAAACTCTGAAGTTTTACTGAGCTCAGATACAAAAAACCAGAACATGAGTTCTGGTTTTTAAAAGTATTTTAAAGCTAGATGCCGTCGTTACTTGGTATAGAAAGCGCGTTTCAATGCCATCTCTAAACCACGAACTTCAGCTAAGCCTTTCAATCGACCAATCGCCGAATAACCTGGGTTAGTGGTTTTCTTAAGGTCATCCAGCATTTGATGACCGTGATCCGGACGCATTGGAATTAAGCGGTGATCGCCCACTTCTGCACGACGATTTTCTTCATCCAAAATAGCCATCACAACGTTGTACATGTCCACATCACCATCGAGGTGCGCTGCTTCGTGGAATGTCATTGGGTTGCTCTCTTCACGCTTAGTTGAACGCAGGTGCGTAAAGTAAATTCGGTCACCGTGCTTTTTGATCATATTAACCAGATCATTGTCGCCACGAACACCGTATGAACCCGTACACATCGTCAAGCCATTCATTTTGCTCGGTACATGCTCGGTCAACCAATCAATGTCTTCGATCGTTGAAACGATGCGAGGCAAGCCTAGAATCGGACGCGGTGGATCGTCTGGGTGAACCGCCATCTTCAAGCCATTCGCATCACAGATAGGCATCAGCTCAGCGAGGAAGTAAGACATGTGCTCACGTAGCTTGTCTTTGTCGATTCCCGCATAGCGATCTAGCTGTGCTTGAAACGCTTCTAGTGTGTAACCTTCTTCAGCGCCTGGCAGGCCAGCGATGATGTTATTAGTCAGTTGCTGAATTTGCTCTGGCGTCATGTTGTTGAAGTAATCCAACGCTTGAGCTTGCTCTGATTCTGAATAGTCCGATTCTGCACCTGGACGTTTCAAGATATGCAGCTCAAATGCCGCAAACGCGATTTGGTCAAAACGCAGTGCGCGCGAGCCATCAGGCATTTCAAATTCTAAATCGGTACGCGTCCAGTCCAACACTGGCATGAAATTATAACAAACCGTATCGATGCCACACTCAGCAAGGTTAGACAGAGTTTGCTTATAGTTATCAATCCACTGCTGGTAGTTGCCAGTTTGAGTTTTGATCTCTTCGTGCACAGGCACGCTTTCTACAACCGACCACGTTAAACCTTTCTCTTCGATAATGGCTTTACGCTTAAGGATTTCTTCTTTTGTCCAAACTTCACCATTTGGAATATGATGCAGTGCATTCACAATACCAGTTGCGCCCGCTTGACGAATATCGTCTAGCGAAACTTGATCATTAGGGCCGTACCAACGCCACGTTTGTTCCATGAGACTTACCTTTCTTTAAGACGCACTTAGCCGGCTCGAATTAATCAAGCTAAGTGCAATAACGACTTCTTAATGGCAGCAATGACAATTACTGCCCGAGATAGCACCGGTCTACGCCGGTCTAAAGACGATTACCTATCTACAACCTATTGAATGAATCAGCTTTCAAGAGGAGCCTTGTCGCTGAATTCAACATTAGCTTCAGAACTAGCTTTCTGAGCTAAGCAGCACCACTGGGTTGGAGCTAAATAAGTAACCATCAAAGTTTGGGTCATCAATGTCTGACAGCGCTAACAAACGCTGTTTAACATTCTCAAGGTGTTGCCACATTGCGTTCTTAGCAGCGACAGGGTCTTTGCGCTGTAAGGCGGCGAGGATACGAGCGTGATCATCTAACCATTCTTCACGGTAATCTTGACCACTGATGTGAGAGTGGAGTTTATTCCACATTGGACTCTTTTCGCGTCGATCCCAGGATTGTTTCAACATATCTACCAGCACAGAGTTTTGAGTTGCCTCTGCAATACACATGTGAAATCTTTCATCTCCGCTGCAATCGGTAGTGCCGCTTGCAAGCTCTTCGCGCTCGAGTTCGAGTGCAGAGCGCATCTTAATGATGTCGCCCGGAGTGACCTGAGTTGCCGCAAACTCCGCGATATTACTTTCCAGTAATTGGCGGGCCTGCAGCATCTCGAATGGACCAGCGTCATCACTGACCACATTCTCGCGAGAATGAGTTGGAATGTTCAGGACATAAACACCCGACCCTTTTTTCACCTCAACTAAGTTTTCAAGCTCCAGCATGATGATCGCTTCACGCACCACAGTGCGGCTTACATCTAGACGATCAGCAATATCGCGTTCTGGAGGTAACCTATCTCCGACCTTATACAGGCCTTCAATCAGTTCTTTTCTTAGTACTAACCCTATCTCCTGATAAGGTCTTTTCGGCTCGAAAGGCATCATGATGATATTGTCACTTCTTTCCATTGTATTTCTCTCGCCATCATAATGACCAAATATAATTGGTCAACCTCTATATCTTAAAATGCAGTAACACCTTGTTTTTGTATTACTCTTTTTTCTATATTTGCTCGTTATTCAACAGCCTGAATACGGTCAATCAATGCGCTCAATTCTGGGTCCGCTTTATCTAGCGCGTCGTACATAGGTTGAACCGCTAGTGCGAACGCAGCCTTGTCTGGTTCCACAAAAGTAACGCCCATTTTCTCGGCTTTAGCACGCTCTTTTGCTTCCGATTCAGCCCACAATTTTTTCATCAATTCAGATGAATCACTTGCCGCCTTCATTAGCGCATCTTGTTGTTCTGCAGTCAGTTTATCGTATGCTTTGGTTGAGATAACCAACACATCCGGAACCATCGTGTGCTCATCTAAGCTGAAGTATTTAGACACTTCACTGTGACGGCTCAAGCTGAAAGAAGGAATGTTATTTTCAGCCGCATCTACGACACCTTGCTGCAGTGCTGTGTACAACTCACCGTAAGCTAGTGGCGTTGGGTTACCGCCTAACGCTTTCACCATCGCAATTGCTGATGGGCTTGGTTGAACACGAACTTTCAAACCTTTCAGATCTTCTGGTGTGTTAATTGGCTTATTGGTATAGAAGCTACGCGCACCAGCGTCGTAGTAAGTCACACCAATAAAGCCGCTATCACGAGAAGAGTTAAGAATGTCACGGCCTACTTCACCATCTGTCACACTGTAGTAGTGCGCTTGATCGCGGAATAAGTAAGGCATGTTGAATGATGAATAAGCAGGAGAAAAAGCTTCTAGCTCAGCAGCATTACTTTTCACCATATCTAAAGCGCCGTTCTGCATCAGCTCCATAGATTCACGCTGTGTACCCAATTGAGCATCAGGGTAAATACGGATACGCACCTCACCATCAGTCAATTCACGTACTTCTTTCGCCATAAACGTCATCGCTTCATGTACTGCATGGTCACGAGGGTGGTTATGGCTCAGTTTCAATGTTGTCGCTGCATAAGCAGAAGCTGTTGCTCCAAAAGTCAAAGCAGCACCGACAACCGCACTAATCAAAGTTTTACGCGTCATCATCATTCTTATTCTCCGTGGATTGGTTATCCAAAATGTAGGGTGTTTTTTGTTATGGGCTCATATTGGGGCTCAAAAAAGGAACCGTCAAAGCTGAAATTAAAATTGATTGACCAATATCACAATAAAAACCCATAAATTGGTCAACCAAAATCATTTGTGAAGTTGCTCACGCCAACAAAAAAATGAATAGCTTATGATTCAGCCAGATTTTTGAACATCCCATCCCTACATAGAAACAATTTCTTACATTGGTAAACCAATTGTTATGAGATACGCAATTTTGTTGAAAGGAAATAAACATGAATAAATTGGTCAGTTACATAAATAGAGGGTTGGCCGCCTTTACAGTGTCTCTATCGTCTTTCTTGGTGCTATGCGTGATATGGCAGGTTCTATCCCGCTATGTTATTGGCAAACCAAGTACTGTTACCGACGAGCTCGCTCGTTACCTCTTTATGTGGGTAGCCCTGATTGGTGCTGCTTACACAACAGGTCTGAAACGCCACCTTGCCATCGACCTACTTACGATGAAGCTGACTGGCAAACGTAAATTAATCAACGAAATCATTATCCAAATAGCCATCGCTTCTTTCTCTTATATCGTTCTGGTACACGGTGGCAGCCAACTTGCAGCTAAAACACTTGCGATGGGACAACTGACTCCCGCTCTAGGTTTAGAAATGGGCTACATCTACTTCTGCTTACCGGTTAGTGGCGCTTTGATGATTTTTTACTCAGTCGTATTTACCTACGAACGCGTTAAACAATTAATGTCAGGTGACGATTTGATCACCGACTCACAACTTGATTGATAGAAGGATTTCACAATGGAATGGCAAGTAATACTGACATTATTCGGTAGTTTCGCTGTACTGCTTACAATCGGTGTACCGGTCTCTTTTGCGATTGGTTTATCGTCACTAGCAACCATCTTAATGAGCTTACCGCTTGAGCCTGCAATTGCTGTAGTTGCTCAACGTATGGCGGCAGGCCTTGATAACTTTGCACTATTAGCAATTCCGTTCTTCATTTTGGCGGGCAACATCATGAACCAAGGCGGCATCGCGCTGCGTTTGATCAACTTCGCGAAAGTGTTGGGTGGTCGTCTACCAGGTTCACTCGCCCACGTAAACGTGATGGCAAACATGATGTTTGGGTCTATCTCAGGCTCAGCGGTTGCATCGGCTGCTGCAGTTGGTGGCACTATGTCTCCTCTGCAAAAGAAAGATGGATATGACGAAAACTACTCGGCTGCGGTAAATATTACGTCATGTCCTGCGGGCTTGCTTATCCCACCCAGCAACACGCTGATCGTGTTCTCATTAGTTTCTGGTGGTACCTCTATTGCAGCATTGTTCTTAGCAGGCTACATCCCAGGCCTATTGATGGGGCTGAGCATCATGATGGTGGCAGGTATTATCGCGAAACGTCGTGGCTACCCAGTCGCAGCTCGTCCTTCCACATCAATGGTATGGAATACCTTCCTAAAAGCAGCACCTTCTTTAGCACTGATCGGCATCATCATGGGCGGCATCATTGGCGGTATCTTTACTGCGACTGAGGCTTCCGCAATTGCTGTGGTATACACGTTTGTTTTAGCTGTGCTTGTCTACCGCGAAGTGAAATGGGGTGATATTCCAAAGATCATCCTTGAGTCTGCAGTAACAACATCTATCGTTCTATTACTGGTTGGCGCATCAATGGGCATGTCTTGGGCAATGGCGAACGCCGATGTACCTTACATGATTGCCGATGCTCTACTCGCGGTTTCCGAAGACCCACTAATGATCCTACTGATTATCAACGTGATTCTGTTGATTGTTGGCATCTTTATGGATATGACCCCTGCGGTTCTTATCTTCACACCAATCTTCTTACCAATCGCGCTAGACCTAGGCATCGACCCTGTGCACTTCGGCATCATGATGACCTTCAACCTTGCTATCGGTATCTGTACACCGCCAGTAGGCAGTGCTCTGTTCATCGGTTGTTCGGTTGCCAACATTGCCATCGACAAAGTCATCAAGCCTTTATTGCCATTCTATGCCGCACTTATTGCAGCCCTAATGGCCGTTACTTTTATCCCTGAGCTGAGCTTGTTCCTACCTGAATTGGTACTGGGCTACGGTTCGTAATTTGGTCACAGATAGATTCTAAGACTGCTAAACACTCAAACGCTTTATCAAATAATAAAATCCCGCTGGTTCGCTGGCGGGAAAAGGAACTGAATAATGAAGACTGTTGCTAACTCTACGCTGCCAAACACTGTACTACGACCTGACTACGACCGTTCAGCACTCCAAAGCCGTATCGTGCACCTTGGCTTCGGTGCATTTCACCGAGCGCATCAAGCGTTGTTCACCAATGAAATGCTCAGCAAGACCAGCACTGATTGGGGTATTTGCGAAATTAACCTATTCGGAGGCGAAGACTTAATTGAATCACTTCGCACGCAAGATCACCTTTACACGGTTGCTGAAAAAGGCGCTGAATCCACAGACGTTAAAGTGATCGGCTCAGTGGCCGAATCTCTTCACCCAAGCCTAGACGGCATCGAAACCGTATTAGAAAAAATGGCCGAACCTCAAGTGGCTATCGTTTCTATGACCATCACAGAGAAAGGCTACTGCGCAGACCCAGCGACAGGAAAACTCGACAAAAATAACCCATTAGTCATCGCTGACCTAGCTAACCCAAGCGAACCTAAATCAGCATTAGGTTACATTGTGCAAGCGCTCAAAATTCGACGTGAACGTGGCTTAACACCATTCACGGTCATGTCTTGCGATAACGTGCAAGAGAACGGTCATGTAGCAAAAGCAGCGATCATTGAGTTTGCTCAACTGCTTGACCCAGAATTACGTGATTGGATTGAAACCAATGTCACCTTCCCATGCACCATGGTTGACCGTATCGTACCCGCAGCAACAGAAGAAACACTGACAGAAATTGCAGAACTGCTTGGTTGTGAAGACCCATGTGGCATCGCCTGTGAACCCTTCCGCCAATGGGTGATTGAAGATAACTTTGTGGCAGGTCGTCCAGATTGGAATGTCGCTGGCGCAGAGTTCGTAGAAGATGTAGTGCCTTACGAAGAGATGAAACTGCGCATGCTCAATGGCAGTCACTCTTTCCTTGCTTACCTTGGATACCTTGGTGGCTACGACCATATTTCCGACACTATGACGGATGCTGGCTACCGAAAAGCCGCTTTTGACATGATGATGAAATCACAGGCACCTTCGTTAACGATGCCTGAAGGGACTGATTTAGAAGGTTACGCAACCTTGCTGATCAACCGCTTCACTAACCCAAGCTTGAAGCACAAGACGTGGCAGATTGCGATGGATGGCAGCCAGAAGATCCCTCAACGTATGGGTGGCAGCTTACGATTCCATTTAGATCAAGGCTCAGATTTCTCGTGGCTTGCAACCGCCATCGCTGGCTGGATGCGCTATGTATCTGGCGTTGATGAGCAAGGCAATGAGATTGATGTCCGCGATCCAATGGCAGACACACTTCGCCAGATCTGCGACCAGCATGGACTCAATGTTTCTGTGGTTCCAGCATTACTTGCGGTTGAAGCGATTTTCCCTGCCGAGCTAGGCCAAGACCCGCAGGTCATTGATGCGGTAAGTTCAGCGTACCAATCATTAATTGAACACGGTGCCGTTGCGACCGTGGCTGCGTTATAAGGAGTACAAACAATGAAGAATTTCTTATGTGAAGACTTTTTACTGTCGAATGAGACTGCACGTCGTTTGTACCATGAACACGCAAGCCACCAGCCGATTTATGACTATCACTGCCATCTAAACCCGGCAGAAGTGGCTCAAGATCGTCAGTTCGAAAACATGTCTAAGATTTGGCTTGAAGGTGACCACTACAAATGGCGTGGTATGCGTTCAGCAGGGATTGATGAGCGTCTGATTACTGGAGGCGCAAGCGATTATGATAAGTTCATGGCCTGGGCTAGAACCGTCCCTCAAACCTTGGGCAACCCACTTTACCATTGGACTCATTTAGAACTACGCCGCCCATTTGGTATTACTGGCACTCTCTTTGGTCCAGAAACCGCAGACCAAATTTGGCACGAAGGCAACGAGCTATTAGCGACACCAGAATTTAGTGCTCGCGGCATCATGAAGCAGATGAATGTGGTGATGGCTGGTACGACAGACGATCCAATTGATTCTCTTGAACACCATAAGGCGATCGCTCAAGACAATTCATTTGATGTACAAGTGTTACCAAGCTGGCGCCCAGATAAAGCCTTCAAAATCGAACTCGACACCTTTGTCGATTACCTGCGCCAACTTGGTCAAGTAGCCGATATCGAGATCCGTCGATTTGATGATCTGTTGAGTGCGCTAGACAAGCGTTTAGTCCACTTTAATGCCCATGGCTGTCGTGCGGCTGACCACGGTATTGAAGTGGTTCGCTACGCACCTATTCCATCAGAATCGGATTTGGATGCCCTGTTAACTCGACGCCTCAATGGCGAAACGCTCACCGATCTAGAATGTGCGCAGTTTTCAACAGCGGTTCAGGTGTGGTTAGGC
The DNA here is from genome assembly GCF_041471945.1 of Vibrio sp. 10N.261.51.A4. Taxonomy (NCBI): domain Bacteria; kingdom Pseudomonadati; phylum Pseudomonadota; class Gammaproteobacteria; order Vibrionales; family Vibrionaceae; genus Vibrio; species Vibrio sp. 10N.261.51.A4. Next base: position 10,786 of record NZ_JBFRPJ010000119.1, on the reverse strand, counting down.
AAGCGCTACGCCGCAATGGGTTGGGTAATGCAGCTTCACATTGGTGCTCAGCGCAATAACAACACGCGCATGTTCCAACTGTTAGGCGCAGATGCAGGGTTTGATTCGATCAGCGATAAGACGTTTGCCTTCGAATTGGCTCACCTGTTAGACGAAATGGATCAAAGCAACGAGTTACCTCGCACCATTCTTTACTGCTTAAACCCTCGCGATAACGAGATGATGGCAACCATGATTGGTAACTTCCAAGGTGGCGGCATCGCGGGCAAAGTTCAGTTTGGTTCTGGTTGGTGGTTCAACGATCAGAAAGACGGCATGCAACGCCAAATGGAACAGTTATCTCAACTTGGTCTGCTTAGCCAGTTTGTCGGCATGCTGACTGACTCTCGCAGCTTCTTGTCGTACACACGCCACGAATACTTCCGCCGAATTCTGTGTGACATGCTTGGTCGTTGGGCTGAAAACGGCGAGGTACCAAACGACATGTCACTGCTTGGCCCTATGGTCGAAGACATCTGCTTTGGTAACGCAAAACGCTACTTCGAAGAGAGGGCGTAACCGATGAAACATATCGCCATTATTGGTGAGTGCATGATCGAGCTGAACGGCAAACCGTTCGGCTCAATGCATCAAACGTTTGGCGGGGACACACTCAATGCTGCGGTCTATCTAAGCCGCGGCTGCGAGGCCAACCTCAATCAAGATGAAATAAAAGTGTCCTACGTCACGGCTTTGGGCGCAGACCCGATTAGCAAGGGAATGTTAGAACGCTGGCAACAAGAGGGGGTGTCGACGGACCTTGTTCTACAAGACAGCCAACGTACTCCGGGTCTATACCTAATTCAGCTTGATGACGCAGGTGAACGTACCTTTCTGTACTGGAGAAACCAGTCGGCTGCACGCTACCTGCTACAGCACCCAGATTTCAATCAGATAAAGCAGGCACTGCGCAATGTCGATATGGTCTTTCTCAGCGGCATCACATTAGCGATTCTGCCTGAACAAGATCGTATCGAGCTATTGAACATCTTGGTTGCGTTGAAGGCACAAGGTGTTGAGATTGCCTTCGACAGTAACTTCCGCCCTGCACTTTGGCCACAAGACGAAAACCAAACCGTCAAAAACAGCTACCAGGCCATGTATACATTGACGGATTTAGCGTTGGTCACATTCGATGATGAACAATTAATTTGGGGCGATAGCTCTCCAGAACAAACTATCGAACGTCTAACGACGCTGGGTGTTAAGCGATGCATCGTCAAACTGGGTGCAGATGGCTGTCTCATTCAAGATGCCACCATTCAAAGTAACATACACCCAGATTCTGGTGCCGCTTCGGCTCCACTAGCGGTGCCAACCCTGCCTGTTGATCATGTCGTTGATACGACCTCGGCAGGAGACTCATTCAATGGCGGATTTTTATCGGCTTACCTTGCGGGCGAAGACTTAACAAAGTCATGCCAGCGCGGCAATACCATGGCAGGCGTCGTTATCCAACATCGTGGTGCCATTATTGCAAAAGAACTCACTCAAGCGGCCATCACAGCCATTTAAGGAATACCAATGTCTAACATCAAACAACAACTGAAAACACTGAAAGTTATCCCTGTGATCGCTATCGACAACGCTGAAGACATCATCCCTCTGGGTAAAGTGTTAGCTGAAAATGGTTTACCTGCAGCAGAAATTACATTCCGTTCGGAAGCTGCAGTTGAAGCTATTCGTCTACTTCGTGAATCACAACCAGATATGTTGATCGGCGCAGGCACTGTGCTCAATCGTGAGCAAGCTATTGCGGCTAAAGAAGCAGGCGCAACGTTCGTCGTCTCTCCTGGATTTAATCCAAACACGGTAAGAGCCTGCCAAGAGATTGGTATTGATATCATTCCTGGGGTCAACAACCCGAGTACAGTAGAAGCCGCTCTAGAAATGGGCTTAACCACATTGAAGTTCTTCCCTGCTGAAGCATCAGGTGGCATCAACATGGTTAAGTCACTTCTTGCGCCTTACACGGATATTGAAATCATGCCGACCGGTGGTATCAACCCAAACAACATTAAAGACTACCTAGCGATACCTCGCGTGCTCGCATGTGGCGGTACTTGGATGGTGGATAAGAAGCTGATTGAAGAAGGCAATTGGGAAGAGCTGGCTCATTTAACTCGTGAAGCCGTTAAGTTAGTCAATTAAACCTAGTGCAATAGCATTTTGACGTTATATCTAGCCCTCCTTTTGGAGGGTTATTTTATGGTTGAGCATTATTCTTTCAAAGTTAATATTTAATCGTGCTCGATAGCATCTTAAAAATAAAGGCTAAATATGGAAAACTGGATAACACAAGGAGTTGGCGGCCTGGCTTTTTGTATCGGTGTAATGGCATTTTGGCAAAAAGATGATATGCGTTTTCGCTACCAGATGATGATCTTTTGTTTTGTAATGAGTATCCATTTCATATTAATGGGCGCCATAGTGGCGGCTATAGGCGTAATTATTAATGCTATTCGCAGCTATGTATCGATAAAAACTCAATCGCGCAAAGTGATGTGGTTCTTTATTGGCTTGATGTGGTGCATGACTTTACCCAACATGAATCATTTCTTTGAATTTATTACGGTTGTTGGTTCATCCGTTGCGACATGGGCACTCTTTTCAAGACAAGGCATCGCATTGAGGTCCTTGATCTTATTCAATTCTTTCTGTTGGGCTAGCCATAACATTTGGATTGGTTCGATTGGCGGGTCCTTTGTCGAAATCACCTTTATTGTCACCAACATGGTCACTATCTATCGTTTACATCAACGCAGATTGTTAACTATAAAATAGGCAATATATTTTTTATTCTAAATTTAAAATATGGAAGTAATACATCACTAATTAAATGGGGGATTAATTGGATATCAAAAAATTAAATCTAGTTAAGTTTACGTTATTTAAACTTCGTCAATATATTTCCAATACTAAATTGAATTAAATCACCAATTAAATTTATATGGTGATCCAAATCTTTAGTTTGATTTATTTTGGTTAACCAATAACCCGTTAATTATTAAAATTGGTCATGTACTTATTATTATACTAACAATAGGATCGTGACCATGAAGCGTCTTACCCTGACACCTATAGCAATCGCGTTGCTTCTTGCAGGATGTAACTCATCTGATAGCGACAATAACTTCCAGCAACCCCAAGTTCACTCTCGTGTTCATGATGTATTGAACGTTGAGGGCTACCAATTCCGAGATTCTAACGGTAATGGAACACTGGAGCCTTTTGAAGACTGGCGATTATCTCCAGAAGAGCGAGCAGCAGACTTGGTTAGCCGCATGACGCTAGATGAGAAAGCCGGCATGATGCTCATTGACACCTTAAACTCGTCCAAAGGTGGGCTCGTTAGTAGTAAAGGACAAGACATGATTGGCGATGCCCAAATGACGCGCTTTATCTTCCGTAACAGCGTAGTTGAAACACCTACCAATGCGCCTGATTGCGATTCAGGCCGTTCAGGTTGTCAGATAACCCCAACAGAAGCTGCCCAGTTCATGAATAGTGTTCAAGAACTGCGTGAACAGACGCGAATGGGTATCCCCGCTCTATTCAAATCCAATGCTCGTAACCACATAGATCCATCAGCTAAAGCAGGGATCAACGTTTCTTCAGGTGCCTTTTCTGCTTGGCCTAAAGAGGCAGGTTTAGCAGCCACTCGCGACATGGATTTAATCACTGAATTTGCAGGTATCATGAATGAAGAATGGTCTTCAATTGGCCTACGCAGTATGTACGGATACATGATGGATTTGGCGACAGAACCTCGTTGGTACCGAGTACACGAAACCTTTACCGAAGATGCAGATTTAGCGTCTGACATTATGCGCTCACTTATCAAAGGGTTGCAGGATGGCGGTGAGGTCAACGAAGACAGTATCGCGCTAACCATCAAACACTTCCCTGGTGGCGGTCCACAAGAAAACGGTGGTGACCCACATTATGACTTCGGTAAAAACCAAGTCTATCCAAAGAACAATTTTGATTACCACCTAAAACCGTTTATTGCTGCGATTGAGGCTGGCGCTTCTTCAATCATGCCTTACTACGGCATCCCTGTAGATCAAAAGTGGATGCCAAACGATGTTGGTATGTCCTTCTCAAAAGGCATTGTTACCGACCTTCTCAGAGACGAATTGGGCTACACAGGTAACGTGAACTCAGATACCGGCATTATTGGCGATCGTGCATGGGGTGTGGAACACAAAACGATTGATGAGCAGGTTGCCATGGCGGTCGAAGCTGGAGTCGATGTTCTTTCAGGTTTCCATGATAAAGAAGTCATCGTGAAACTCGTGGAAAAAGATCTGCTTACCGAAGAGCGTGTCGACCTATCAGTCACACGCTTACTTGAAGAACAATTCAAGCTTGGCCTTTTCGAAAACACTTACGTTGATGAGAAAAAAGCCCAAGAGATTTTAGGCAACGAGAAGTACCAAGAACGCGCTGATTACGCACAGAAAAAGTCTGTCGTCTTACTTCAAAATACCAATAAGACTTTACCTCTAGCTGAATCAACCGCACAAAATCCTGTTGCTCTGTATGTCATGGGAATGGACGAAAACATTGCAGGAGACGACAAGTACAACTTTACCGTGACTTCCGGAGATTACGAAGCGGGAGAAACGCGTCCACCAGTACCAGCCGATACGGACTATGCGGTTATTCGTGTTCGCGTATCTAACGAAGGCTCAGATCCTGATCTTATCTTTGGTGGCGCGAACCCAGATGAACTCGATATTCTTGCGTTCAGTGAAATGGCTACAGCTGCATCTTGGCATATTGAACCAAGCCTAAGCGACATTAAAGCCGTTATGAACGAAGTGGGCGCTGACAAAACGGTATTGTCCATCAACTTTAGACAACCCTTCGTGCTAGACGATCAAAGTAATCTTAAGCAAGCCGGTGCCGTGATCGCCACATTTGGTGTCTCGGACAGCAACCTAATGGAAGTACTTTCAGGCAACTTTGCTCCTCAAGGAAAACTGCCATTTGCTTTAGCGAACAGTGCCCAAGCCATTCAAAACCAAGACTCAGACTACCCTGGGTATGATCAAGCCGACACCCTTTACCCGTTCGGACATGGTTTAAGTTACGAATAATATTTGAGCTAATTCAGGCAGTGTTGAGCACTGCCTTTCCTTCTTAGATACCAAGGACAAAGTCATGGAACATATCTTACAACTGGGTTGGGATGATCACGCTATTCCACATAAAATCTGGATAGAACAATACTACGATGGGTGTCGTATCTGCTTGAAAGTCGTAAAAGACGTTGAGCCAGAAATGCTCTCATTGATTGTTCCAAATATTGATGTGCAAACCACTCATAAGGCGTGGCAAGGCAAAGCGACGAACATTACACCAGCCTATGATGACGGCGTGTTGTTCACTCAAACTCGCTCGCTATTCAATTTGCCTCATGGCTGCGTGATTTGGGCGGTAACACATATCCAGATGCAAAACGGCTTAAAAATGTCGGCAGACAAATTGTGCTTCGTACCAAAATACAGCAATCAAGATTCTTGTTTTAAGGTTCCAGCATAACGTAACAACAAGCCGAGTCGCTTATCCAACTTGGCGCTAATCTGCGAAGAACCATAAAAAAGGCCAGCGTATACACGTTGGCCTTACTTCTGTCTGTCTGTCTGTCTGTCATCAGGATTAAGCACTAATCAATCAACACCAACGAATCGATGGCATTGGATTCATTTAGATATCTCATTCTTGGCGGGCATTTGGCACCCGTAATAAGACAATGCTCATTCTAAAAAGACGAAATAAATTTAAAAAAACTTATTTCGCCGTTTTGATCATCGTAGCTCGCGGTTTACAGCTGAGGTTCTTGGGTCTTATTGACTATGAGGTCGCGAAGCCATTTGTGGCTTGGTTCAGAATCAAAGTAACGGTGCCAAAGCAAAAACAAACCACCGGGAACCAACTCAATAGGAATCGGCTTCATCACCAGTTCGCCACTCTCAATATAGTCACGAACCGAGTTGTACGGATAACACATCAGCAAATCGCTTTGTTTGCACAGCTTTACTGCGCTGGTGATGTCCGACACGTTGGCGGCTTTGTTAATTTGAAGCTGTTTGGCTTGCAAGATTTCCAGTAGCAACCAGTCGCCAACGCCACCGGTCACCAACTGAATATGACGGTATTTAAGGAAGGCTTGCAGATTCCACTCTTCTTGAAGTACTGGGTGATCATTTCGCATCAAGCACACAGAGTAATCTTGCAGCAACTCGACGTGGTTTAGCTCGGCAGGGATATTTTGAATGTGGGTGCTAGCCCTTTCATCGAGCTCAAAAATTCCAATCCCGAAATCGACCTCACGCTTTAGTAAGCGCTTAAAGGTTTCGCTGCTCCAAGTAGTGCTGTTTACCGTAATGTTCGGCGCATCTGCTAGCGCGTTAGGCATAAATTTAGGGTAAATCGCGGTATAAGCGGTTTCAACAAGATCGATATTAAAAGTGCGTTCGCTGTCTTTCGGCTCAAAAATGTCCGGCACGGTTAGCTGTTCAACTTGCAAAAGGATCTGATGAATCTTAGGCGCTAAAGAAGTAGCTTTCGGGGTTGGAAACAGACCTTTAGATTCGCGCTCAAATAGCGGGTCATCAAACAAAGTTCGCAGCTTGGTGAGTTGTTTACTCACCGCAGACTGACTAAGGAACAATCGCTCTGCCGTTTTGCTCACGCTGCGCTCTTCAAGCAACACGTGTAAACACAGCAGTAAATTCATATCACATTTGAGTAAGCTTTTAACATCTACCATGATATTCCTTAGATTCAGATTAATGATGACTTTATGTCACTTTAAATCATATCACAAACTTGTTAATTTAAGCCCATGTAACCTATGAGTTAATAACTCAAAAAATAATAGACCTAAGGAATACTCATGAACTTTCTAGCACTCCCTAAGATTGATCTGCACTGCCACCTAGACGGAAGTGTTCGTCCAGACACCATTATTGATCTGGCGAAACAGTACGGAATCGAACTTCCAGAAGACCGTGAAGCGGTAGTAAAGTCTCTAACAGTGCCTGAAGATTGCAAAAACCTTGATGAGTACCTAGCTTGCTTTAGCCTGCCACTGCAAGTGATGCAAACGGAAGAAGCGATTGAGCGTATCTCTTTTGAGCTTTACGAAGACGCAGCACTAGAGAACGTTAAATACCTAGAAGTTCGTTTTGCACCGATTCTTCACGTAAACAAGGGCTTGTCTCTTGATGCAATCATCGCAAGTGCGGTTAAAGGCATGAAGCGTGCAGAAGAGAAATACGACATTAAGGGCAACTACATCATGTCTGTACTTCGTATGTTCCCGAAAGACTCAATCAAAGATGTAATCGACGCTGGTAAACCATACCTTGGTAAAGGCGTGGTTGCGTTTGATATTGCAGGCGGTGAAAAGCCGGGCTTCTGCGCTGAATTCCCTGAGTACACGCAATACGCTATTGAACAAGGCTACCGTGTGACGGTTCACGCAGGTGAGCAATGGCATGGTCAGAACGTTTACGATGCAGTTACTCTGCTAGATGCTGAACGTATCGGCCACGGTGTTCACATCCAAGGTAACGAAGACGCGTACAACATCGTTAAAGAGAAGCAGGTTGCGCTTGAAACTTGCCCAACAAGTAACGTGCAAACTAAATGTATTCACAAATTCAGCGACCACCCAATTGCTGAATTCAAGAAAGACGGCATCGTTGTAACGATCAACACAGACAACCGCACTGTGTCGAACACAACCATGACTAACGAAGTGAAGCGTGTATGTGAAACGTTCGGTCTAACACAAGAAGACTACGCAGAGATCTACAAGTACTCTGTAGAGAGCGCTTTTGCTTCAGACGAAGTGAAACAGCACCTAATGGGTTTCGTTGAGCAAATCTAATTTGAGCAATCTTGATTGCTAAGTAGAAAAACAGGAAGAGAAAGGCTTAGGCTTTTCTCTTTTTTTATGTCCAATTATCCGTATTCTAATATCGATGTTGACGAATGGGATGCAAACAATGAAAACAGAACTCGAGAAAATGCTGTCCGGCGAGATTTTTGATGGCGCAGACCATGAGGTAGACCACATGCGCACTCACGCCAGCAAGGCGCTATCAGACTTGAATCAATGTTCAGACGATACTCAACTACCAAGTCTTCAGGCTAATCTGTTTGGTAAAGTAGGAAGCAGCGTTGTCCGTCCTCCTTTTCATTGCGAGTTTGGCAAAACCATCGAGATCGGTGACGACACCTTTATCAACATGAACGTGGTGATGCTTGATGGCGCGAATATCAAGATTGGTAACAATGTATTGATAGGGCCAAGTGCCCAGTTTTACACAGCCTCCCACTCACTGGATTATCTCAGCCGCCGTAAGTGGGAAACTGTCTGCCTACCTATCACAGTCGAAGACGATGTGTGGATTGGTGGAAACTCAGTCATCAACCAAGGCGTTACGATTGGCGCTCGCTCTGTTATCGCAGCGAACTCAGTGGTTAACAGTGATGTACCACCAGATTGCCTGTACGGCGGCACTCCAGCCAAGTTGATTCGGCATTTGAATGCCGAACAAACTCGCGATTAAACAAGAAAGCGCGTATCCAAATCTAAAAAAGAGCGATGTTTCAATAGCATGGCTCTTAATCTAATTATCAGCGTTGTTTTATCGCACGCTTGTTCACCGCGAATTTGAAGCACGACAGCCGCAACTAAAACCAGCGCTGATATAGTCAAAAACAAGAATGCAACGATAGACTTAGGTGGGTATCTTTTCATTTTCTACACCCTCAAATTTAACTCACTCGCCAAGGTGTCAATCTAATAAATTAACGCCAAGCGCCTGCAAGCTGTTTTCACACTGAACGGCATCGGTAAACTGGATAGCAGCCATACCCACAGATCTCGCACCTTCAACGTTATAAGGCATATCGTCAATGAAGACCGTTTCTGAAGCTTTGAGCCCATAATTAGATAAAAGCGCTTGGTAGATTTCAGGTTGTGGCTTAAGCATACCAAGCTCAGCGGAGACTGCCGCACCATCAAACAACGCCCAAAATTGATAAGTATTTTTTAAGTATTCAACAATCTCGACCACATTGTCGGTAAGCGCGTACACACCATAACCTGCAGACTTTACTCGCTCGATGAGTTCAACTGAACCGTGCAATAAGATCTGCGTTTGCTTAACGTAATAGAACAGGCGATCGCACTCTAACGGGGACAAGTCGAGTTCTTGTTGATAACGAAGCTTGGCCTCACTTTCGGTCAAGAACCCTTTGTTCAAATCCATCCAAATCGTACTTTGAAAAATAGAACGAGCTCGAGACTCCAATTCTTCAGTATCACCAAAAGTAAGCCGGGCAATTTCCAGAGGTGCCCAACGCACAATGACATTGCCTACATCAAACACCACATTTTTGATTTCATTAGAACTCATACACACTCCCGTATCACCATGTCATTGATGGAAAAACGACACAAAGTGCCGCACATCAAGATTCATAGAGAACGTTTATAAATTTAAAACCTTGGTTAGAATATACAATCAATAGAGTACAAAAAAGGCCATCATTACGACGGCCTTCTCAATATTCAAAACGATACAACCATCAACATAGATCAGCTTTAGATGACACGATTGTCGATGCGCCGTCAGAAGTATTTTAACGATAGAACACGGCTCATTTCCCATCATCTAATTGGCCTTCTATGTTAGAATTATCGGCCAGTTCGGAATGCGCTGAGTATCTGATTTAGTTAACTATAATTTAATCACCATGAGTGCTTTTTTAAGTTTTTAGAATGAAAAAATATGAATTAGTTGTTCAAGATATTGTGAGCAAAATTTGCCAAAACAGTATCAGCCATAAGCTTCCTGCAGAAAGAGAACTGTCTGAAATATATGGATTATCTCGTTTCACGATTCGTAAAGCACTAGCCAAGCTAGAGGCTATTGGCATGGTGAAATCTAAGGTGGGTTCTGGTTACTTCGTCAACACTTCTCTCATTGGTACACCACTGGTGTACAACTCCATCACTGAAAACAGTTTTGAAGAGATCTCTTATAAAAAGCTCCAGTTGAATAAAGCGCTACCCGATAACCACGAACAGCAGATTTTTTCTTTAGACGACAATGACTACATCTGGAAAATTAGACGGCTTCGATTGATTAACAACAAAGTAGTTCAGATTGAAGAAGCCAAGATCCCTGTCAGTGTCTTCCCAGAGATGAATGCCGAGATCATTGAAAGCTCAATCCAGAAACATGCATTGGCGAAAGGTCTTCAGATCGATAGCTACTTAACGACGTATCAAGCGATCAACGTATCTAAAGAAGACGCGGAGTTGCTCGGCTGCAAAAAAAATGCCGCGGCGATGAATATCACCAACCGAGGTTTCTTAGCATCGGGGGATCTATTCATCGTCAGCGATATCATCGACATCAAATATCAATGCACCTATCACACTCCTTTTAACAATGAGAGCATGAGCTTCCGAGATAAGAAGTAACCTTTTAATTCGATTTAATATGGTTAATTTTTATAGATATAAGTTAATTACTCTATAGATTAGCCACTAATATTATTTCACATCTAATATTATTAATTTAATGATACTAGAAATATACTTACCAGATAATACGTAATATCTGGTAAGTATATTAAATAAGAAAATGGCCGCTTATAGCGACCATTTGATATTAAAAATACGAGTTAAGGGGTATGAATCGCGCCATCAGGA
>NZ_JBFRPJ010000118.1:0-284 GCF_041471945.1 Vibrio sp. 10N.261.51.A4 | reverse complement strand
GTTGGGATATCACCATCAATAATCGTCAGTGTGACAGTGGCCGTTTCAACATCCACATCACCATCACTCGAAGTAAACACCAGTGATTTAACGATATCGCCACTCTCGTGGTCTAAATCACGGTTCGGCTCAAAGCGCACGTTACCTTCAATGGTGACGAACACATCACCCTCAGTGAACGTAAATTTCTGCTCACCTGTGATTGTTGGGTCTAAGATTTGAGCCGTGCCACCGTCATAGGTGAACTGGGTAATCACTGCGCCATCGGCACTTTGCGCTGTCAT
>NZ_JBFRPJ010000117.1:0-11099 GCF_041471945.1 Vibrio sp. 10N.261.51.A4 | reverse complement strand
GGTGAAACCTACGCCATGATTAAAGCGTTGAATAAGCTCACAGGGTTAGGTATGCCTAAAACGATAGAAATAGCCTAATAATCACCCATACTGGCCGTTTCTATCTGAGATCCAATTAGGAAACAAAGCCGGCGACAAGCTGAAAGCATCACGATGAGCCTCCCACCAACGCCAAACAGCGAAAGCGGCTTTTTTAAAGTGTCCAATGCCATGGCGTATCGCGGTTATCGAAAAACTCTAGAAGATGATGCGCAGCTCTTTGTGCTTACAGGAGGCCTTAATGGTAGTGCCATTGGGTATCAAAGTGGTGCGTTCGGGAATTTAACACCGACCGTCACCATAGAGGGCTACGAGTGCGTGCGACTCACGGCATTGAGCGGTGTGGTTAGACTCTCTTTCTCTGGTGATGTTTCTCTCAATGGTCGAACGGTTGTGATGTGGGTTAATGGGATCAGCTGCGACTTTGTGCTGTCTATTCAAGGCTCACTCTATACCGCCATGACGACAGACCCTAACGTGTACTCGATCGTTAGAGGCTCCCTAAGCGAAGAGTTGAACATTCAACTCCTTTTCCTTTAGGGCTTTGAGCCATGAGCATAAAAGCATTAGGCCTACTGTTAACCGGTTCTATTTTTCTAGGAGTGTATTTAATGAACAAGGAAACCATTAACAAAGCTGTGAGCCGCTTTGCGCTGTCAGCCAGAAGTGAAGCCAAAATGATGGGTGTACGCGGTGATTTAAAGCGAGTCGTTCGCCGCGCTATTGAGCTAACCCCGTTTGATTTTGGCATTACGTCAGGTAAGCGCACCGCAGAGGAACAGAACGCTCTATTCAAACAAGGAGCAAGCCAGTTAGACGGATACAGTAAAAAAAGCCGTCACCAATCGGGCTGCGCAGTTGATTTTGTTGTGTACGACGAAAACGGCAAAGTGACTTGGGGTTTTAGTTATTACGAACAAGTGAGTTGGGCATTCAAACAGGCAGCGGATGAGTTAGGTATTCCGATTGTATGGGGCGGTGATTGGGTCAGCTTTAAAGATGGTCCTCATATCGAACTCGATAGAGCCCATTACTCATAGTTACACCATCAAGTATTTAAGGAAGAGCAAATTACTATGAAAAGCTTACTAGAAAAAATCGGAATCGACCTTGACCAACCATCCACTAAAAAGGGTTTAGCGTTACTTGGCGTGGGAGCGGCTTTGGTAGCTGGTCACCCTGAGCTTATCACCGCAAGCGTATCGGCAGATGGTGTTCAATTCGGTGGTATTATTGGCGCAAGTGCTCCAATAGTATTTGGCCTATGGGAAACCCTACGCAATGAGTTCAAGTAATGGCAGAGTATCAAACACTAATAGTCGCCGTTGTTAGTGCGTTATCGAGCGGGGTTGGTGTAGGTATTACACTCAAAACTGATGTTAAGTGGTTGCGTTTGATGATGGAGAAAATGGATGAACGTTTGACGCGACTTGAAAGTAGAAGCCCTAATTAGTAGGGCTTTTTTGATTCATAGCAATGAATGCAAATCTTTCGATTCATTAACCTACGGATTATCTGTATGGTTTTGAGAGGTTACTCCATTAATTGCTCATGGTTGGATAGAACATTGGTCTCAGATATTTACACTTCTATTAAAGCTTACTTATATGATAGGACTGCAAGTCCATTGCTTGGTTCATTAGCAGTGTCGTTAACTCTGTGGAACTTTAAAATATTAATGCTGTTCTTTTCTAATACTAGCTATGCGGTGAAAGTATGGGAGATAGATTATTTTTATTCTCAACCGTTCTTTTCAGCCGATGGTTTTTCGTGGCTCACAAATTATTGGATGTGTGTATACGTATTGCCTGTATTGACAACTATTTTCTATATTTATATGTTCCCTTGGTTTGCTCATAAAGTGTTTGAGCATAGTTACAATAAACAAATAGATCTGAACAACAAAAAGAAAACGCTTCAAAAATCTGAACTGATCGATGCTGAAGATAAAGAAAAAATAATGCTGCTGAATGAGCAACTACGGTTGGAAAATCGAGAGTTAATTGTAAAGCACCGTATGGAAGTGGAAGAGCTTCAAGGACAGATTGATAATGCATTGAAAGACAAGCTAAGTGAAAGAGATGATGCAGATGATTCTCAACAAGAGCTCTTCAATACAATTCGGAATTTGGAGAAAAAAGTAGAAGAACTAGAAAATGATGACAATGTATTAGAGCTCAATACTGGTCATTCACCTGAACCAATCCTTGAGAACGAAAGTACTGAAGTTAATGAAAATAAAGAGGAAGGTGGTGATGTTAGTTTCTATTTTGAAGCGGATGAATATACAAAAAATCGGTACAAAAGGATTTTAGAGGGTTTGTATTTAGAAGATCGGCATAAAGGAGCTTTTGGATTGAAGAGTGATTTGTTCGATTCTGCAATGGTTCAGTTGATACTTCATAATTTGGTTCACAAACCTAACGATATTGGTAAGTACAGCATCACTGAAGAAGGTAGGGCCTTTTACTCAAAACTGAATAAAATGAGAGCTGGGTAGGTAGTAAAGGCTCATTACTGAGCCTTGTTATGTAACTTATGCGGAAACAGCTGCGTATAAACTTGCCACAAAATATTCAAGTTTCGGTGACCTGTTACTTGAGCTACTTCTTCAATTGAGTAGCCCTTTTCAAATAGTCGACTTGCTCCCTCTCTTCGTAGGTCGTGATACCTCAAATCCTCAATACCTAACTCGTTTCTCACTCTTTGAAAGCCTGCGCTAACACTTCGCGAGTTGTAGGGAAAAATAAGCTCACCCTTGTTCGGTTGTTTTAGTGCGATCGCAAATGACTCGCCAAGCAGCGGTACTATCATGTGATTACCTTCTTTCTTCCTCGGGTCTTTTCTATCTCTAACCAGTACCGTTTTATGTTCTTGGTTGAGATCTTCCCAACGCAGCTTGCAGACTTCACCTATTCGCATACAAGTAAGAATGCTGAACTCAAGAATGTCGGTGAATGGGATTCGAGTTGTGCCGTTTGGCCGGAAAGATTCACGTTGTTCTAATCCAAGCTTTAAGAGTTTTAGTTCTTCAGACGTTGGGCGACGTGTTCGTTTCTGACTCTTGCCGACTAATCCCATATCAATCAGGACGGGTACGGCTTCATCAAATATCTGGTGATTGGTGTCGACGTTGAAGACAGGCTTAGACTTTTTCATTACAGAACGGAGGTAAGCAACATCGTGATAGACCGTTGCGGGTTTGGCTCCTGCGCCTCTTCTATTTTTACAGTGCTCGATTAAGTCGCTAGTCCGTAGCTGATTACTATCAACTTTGGCGATATCACAATCTCTAAGCATCTTAATCACATAACGTTTGGTGCGGCCTGTATTGTCCCAAAGGTCACGCTCTGCCATGAACATATCGAGGAGTACCGAAAGGGGGACTGTTTTTGGCTGATTGAGTACCCCTTGAGCTTCTAGTTCAGCTACCCTTTTTTTACCGAAAGCTTTAGCGAGTGCTTTCTTTTTTAGAGTTTTGCTTTCCCTGTGTATAATGCGCGAATTCTTTTTAACGATGATTGTTACCTTGAACCTTGGTTCACCGCTTTTTAGCTTTCTGGTCTCGATGGTATAACTTGCCATTGTCCAACTCCTAAAGGGGTACTTGAGGGGTACTACAGGAAGTAATTCCGTTTAATTCTAGGTAATTAACTGTATGTTTGCACAGTATTAATTGAGGCTGAATCATGACAAACACTAATAAAACCAGTAAATACGCTAGTAACCGACTTTCTGTTGCACCCATGCTCGATTGGACTGACCGCCACTGTCGTTACTTTCACCGTTTGCTTTCTCAGCAGACTCTTCTGTACACGGAAATGGTAACAACGGGCGCGATCTTACATGGTAAGGGCGACTTCCTAGAATATAACGAGCAAGAACATCCTCTTGCACTTCAACTCGGTGGTTCAAACCCGGTTGATCTTGCTGCTTGTACCAAGCTTGCTGGTGAACGCGGTTATGATGAAGTGAATCTTAACGTAGGTTGCCCTTCAGACCGAGTTCAGAATGGTCGATTTGGTGCATGCTTGATGGCTGAGCCCGAGTTGGTGGCAGATTGTGTTTCAGCGATGAAAGAAGTCACTGATATTCCAATTACCGTGAAAACGCGTATCGGTATCGATGACCAAGACTCTTATGAGTTTCTAACTAAGTTTGTTTCGACGGTTTCTGAAAAAGGTGGCTGTGAGCAATTTACTATTCACGCGCGTAAAGCGTGGTTGAGTGGCCTTAGCCCGAAAGAGAACCGTGAGATCCCACCGCTAGATTACGATCGTGCATACCAAATCAAGAAAGATTTCTCTGATCTGGTGATTGCCGTGAATGGTGGCATTACGACTCTTGAGCAAACTAAGGAGCACTTACAACACCTTGATGGCGTGATGATTGGTCGTGAGGCTTACCATAGCCCATTTATCTTGGCTGAAGTCGATCAGCAGATCTTTGGTTTAGACACGCCAATCAAGAAGCGCTCACAAGTGGTTGAAGAAATGTACCCGTACATCGAACGTGAACTTTCAAATGGCGCAAGCTTAGGACATATCTCTCGTCACATGCTTGGTTTGTTTCAAAGCATGCCTGGTGCAAGACAATGGCGTCGCTACATCAGTGAAAACGCACATAAGAAAGGTGCAGGTATTGAAGTGATGCAAACAGCATTGGCTAAGATCCCTAAAGAGCTAAATGTTTAAGCTCCCTCTAAGTTAAAAACTTAAGGTTAAATTCGCCACTAGAGGTTAAATTTACCACTATAAATTTCCGAAAAGCCACGCATGAAGATGTGTGGCTTTTTATTTATCTGATAAATAAGGATTTTATAGGGTTGGCATACTTGGTATGGAAGCTGCAATGTTAGAAAGTAGGAAAGATAGGTCATTAACTCATTAGGGAGACCATTATGTTTGAATTAATATTTGTTCTTATTTTCGTTGCGACTCTACTTGTCACTGGTATTACGTTTATGACGGTATTGGCTGCAACCGGAGTGGCGTTATTAGTCATGTTGGTCTTAGGTATGATGGGCGTCGTGTTTAAGTTACTGCCTTGGTTGATCGTGATTGCAATCGGTGTGTGGTTTTTCAAAAATTTTGTACACAGTTCTAACCAGAGACGTTACTAAGGTCATCGTGCCGTCAAATCTTTACTCGTCAGCGGTTTATCGTTTTAGAATTTAAGATGTGTGGTAGAATTTTCCCCAATAATCTATGAATGTGCATACAATTAGCACTACGATATGGAATTGGAGCTATCTCAAATGAATAAAATGCCATTAATTGCTTTAGTGGGAATGCTATCTTTAAGTTCAGCAGTGTCTGCTGAAGAAGAGTTTTCTTACACGGCTAAAGTCGGTGCCGATATGTGGTGGGGAAGTACAAAGCTAAACGAAGTTAGACAAGATGACGATTCTAACTCACCTTCGTTGTATTTCGCATTTGAGCATAATGCCCCGATGCTACCAAACGCTAGTTTTCGCTATACTTCTGTCGATGCGGATTCATTGGCCTTCGATAAGTACGACTACACCTTCTATTACACATTGTTAGATCACAAGTTGATGAACTTTGATGCAGGTGTGACGTTCACTCAGTACTCAAACTCTAACTACATTGAGCCTAAAACGAGTACTCAAGCAACCTTTGATGAATTTACTTGGAGCTTCTACGGTAACGCAGAGATCAATGTGCCGGACACCAACTTCGATATCATTGGTACGATGGAGTTCGGTGATAGCAGTGGTATTAAGAGCACTGACTTGATGGCGGGTGTTCAGTACCGAATCCCTGTATCAGAATCTGAAATTGCCCTGCGTGGTGGTTACCGTGTTATCGATTTAGATTCGGATGAGTTCTTTAGCTCAGAACTAGGTAAGAGCTTTGTTATGGTCGATGGCTGGTTTGCTGGTGCTGAAGTGCGCTTCTAGGCCATATAAAGCAAATTTAGAGCGAATTTTAAGAACGCCACTTTATTAAGTGGCGTTTTTTATATCTATTGGTTACTTGAGTATATATCTTTCTGGAATTAGTTAGCACATTCATCACTTTCGACCATCCTTAATACAGAGAGCTAATTTGCGTCTATTCTTATAAGGTCTATGTAGTGAGGTCAAAGCAAGGGATGGAATATGACACTCAATGAATTACGAAATTTATATAGAGAAAACCTGTTAGTTGAAGCCATTATAGAGCCCTCAATTCAAGAAGGGTCTTGGGTTGTGGAGTTTCGTCATATGGGCGGTGGCTTTGTTCTGCTTACTGATGTTCATGGCGAAGAGTGTCATTACGCGGATTTAGACCTAGCATCTAAGTCGGCAATGGCGGTTGGCTTTCAGCAAGTACGCATTGAAAACCAGTAAGTCAATTTACGTTTCAATCGGTTTTTACTTCCAAAAAGTTATAAAACATACTTTTCTATTCTTTCTTGTTATTAAAAGGAGTGGTTAATCTATCGTCACGCAATGATTAGGGATGTCGTGACCATGTCTTTAAATAAGAAAGAGTCTTCACAAAACAATAATGCACAGTCTGGGGCTAATGAGTTACCTGGGCTAGCAGCACCACTTAATGACCAACAATTGGGTCATCTTCAGCAAACTGTTTCTGAACTGTCTTCACAGCAACTGGCATGGGTCAGTGGTTACCTTTGGGGAGTGAGCCAAGCTCAGCCTGTCGGTGCTGCTGCGCCAATCGCTCAAGCGGCCGCTGCAGTAGCGGCTAAGCCAGCGGGTAAGCTCAGCATTATCTTCGCTTCTCAAACCGGTAATGCTAAAGGCGTCGCTGAATCGCTAGAGGCAGAAGCAAAAGCCTTAGGTATCGCCGTCGAGCTTTTCGATGCGAGTGATTATAAAGGTAAGAACTTAGCCAAAGAGACACACGTCATTTTCGTCGCTTCAACCAATGGTGAGGGCGAAGCCCCTGATAACGCGATTGAGTTGCATGAATTCCTTCAATCGAAGAAAGCGCCAAAATTATCAAACCTACAATACGGTGTGATTGGTTTAGGTGACTCAAGCTATGAGTTCTTCTGCCAAACGGCTAAAGACTTCGATAACTTCCTCGCTAAGCTTGGTGCGAAATCGTTTGTCGACCGTCTTGATTGTGATGTTGATTACGAAGAATCAGCAACGGAATGGCGCGCTAAAGCATTAGAGCAAGTAAAAGAGACGCTATCGACAGGCACTGAAGCCGATGTGGTTCAATTACCAGTCGGTCAAGCGGCCGCCGGTCATTCGCAATACACCAAACAAAATCCATATACAGCGACACTATTAACCAGTCAAAAGATCACGGGTCGTGACTCGGGTAAAGATGTTCGTCATATCGAGATTGATCTTGATGAGTCGGGCATTACCTACCAACCCGGCGATGCGCTAGGCGTATGGTATGAAAACAGTTCAGAACTCGCAAATCAGATTCTTTCTAAGGTTGGGTTATCGGGTATCGAAAGTGTCGATGTCGATGGTGAGAATCTATCTATCCATAGTGCGCTAGTGAGTAAATTTGAGATTACCACTTCAAACCCTCAACTTGTGACTAAGTTTGCTGAGTTATCGGGCAGCAAGAAGTTAATCAAGCTGGTGGAAGATAAAGACAAGCTTCGTGAATACGCGGGTAATACTCAAGTTGTCGATGTTTTAGCTGAGAAGAAAACTAAGCTATCGGCTGATGAGTTAATTGGCCTGTTACGTAAGCTGACACCGCGTCTCTATTCTATTGCATCAAGCCAAGCAGAAGTAGATGAAGAAGTTCACTTGACGGTTGGTTTGGTTGAATACCAAAAAGGCGAAGAGTCTCGTTTAGGCGGAGCTTCTAGCTTCTTAGCTCAACGTCTTGAAGAGGGTGGTGAAGTGAAGGTGTTTGTTGAGAACAACAATAACTTCAAATTACCACAAGACGACAATACACCAATCATCATGGTCGGCCCGGGTACCGGTATCGCACCGTTCCGCAGTTTTGTTCAAGAGCGTGAAAACAATGATGCTGAAGGAAAAAGCTGGTTGTTCTTTGGTGACCGTACCTTTACTCAAGATTTCTTATACCAAGTTGAATGGCAAAAGTACCTCAAGTCTGGCGCGCTAACTAAGCTCGATGTTGCCTTTAGCCGTGACCAAAAAGAAAAGGTTTATGTTCAGGACCGTTTAATCGAACAAGCAGAGCAGGTGTGGCAATGGCTGCAAGAGGGCGCGTACCTCTATGTCTGTGGCGATGCGACTCGAATGGCTAAAGATGTTCATGAAGCGTTAGTTTCGATAGCGGAAAAGCATGGCAACCAGAGCCGCGAGCAAGCTGAACAATATATTAATGATTTACGTAAAGCGAAACGTTACCAAAGGGATGTGTACTAATGAGCAAGCAAGTAATAGAGCAAGAAGTGCTAGGTCAAGTACTTGGACCTTTGGCTGACAATGAGCGTCTTAAGCGTGAAAGTAATAACCTACGCGGTACGATTGAACAAGATCTCCAAGACCGCATAACAGGTGGCTTTACTGCTGATAACTTTCAGTTGATTCGTTTCCACGGTATGTATCAACAAGACGACCGTGATATTCGTAACGAACGTACCAAACAAAAGCTCGAACCGTTACATAACGTCATGCTTCGTGCTCGTATGCCTGGTGGCATCATTACCCCTAAGCAGTGGTTGGCGATTGATAAGTTCGCAGACGAAAGTACCTCTTACGGTTCAATTCGTCTAACAACTCGTCAAACGTTTCAGTTCCACGGTGTCTTGAAGCCGAACATTAAGTTGATGCACCAAACGCTAAATAGCATTGGCATTGATTCAATTGCGACAGCGGGTGATGTAAACCGAAATGTTCTATGTACGACAAACCCGGTTGAATCTGAACTTCATCAAGAAGCTTACGAGTGGGCGAAAAAGATCAGTGAACATCTATTACCGAAGACTCGTGCTTATGCAGAAATCTGGTTAGATGGTGAAAAACTAGAAACAACGGATGAAGAACCTATCCTTGGTAGCAACTACCTACCGCGTAAGTTCAAGACGACGGTTGTCATTCCTCCGCAAAATGATGTGGACGTCCATGCTAACGATCTTAACTTTGTTGCTATTGCTGAAGACGGAAAGCTGGTGGGCTTTAATGTGTTAGTCGGTGGCGGTCTTGCTATGACACATGGTGATACCTCTACTTATGCACGTAAAGCTGACGACTTTGGTTTTGTGCCATTAGATAAAACGTTAGATGTAGCAGCGGCGGTGGTAACGACTCAGCGTGACTGGGGTAACCGTTCAAACCGTAAGAATGCAAAAACCAAATACACACTAGACCGTGTTGGTATTGATGTATTCAAAGCAGAAGTAGAAAAGCGTGCAGGCGTAGAATTTTCTGAAAGCCGTCCTTATGAGTTTACTGGCCGTGGTGATCGCATTGGTTGGGCGGAAGGCATTGATGGTAAGCACCACTTGGCGTTATTTATCGAGAATGGTCGTTTACTTGATTTTCCGGGTAAAGCTCTGAAAACAGGTGTTGCTGAAATAGCGAAGATCCACAAAGGTGACTTCCGCATGACTGCAAACCAAAACCTAATTGTTGCGGGTGTGTCGACGAGTCAAAAGGCCAAGATTGAAAAACTGGCGCGTCAATATGGCTTGATGGATGATGCTGTTTCAGAGCAACGTAAAAACTCAATGGCGTGTGTGGCTTTCCCAACATGTCCTTTAGCAATGGCAGAAGCTGAGCGCTTTCTTCCTGAGTTTGTAACGGATGTTGAAGACATTCTGAAAAAACATGGATTACCAGAAGAAGATAACATCATCCTTCGAATCACAGGTTGTCCAAACGGTTGTGGTCGTGCAATGTTGGCTGAACTTGGTTTAGTGGGTAAGGCTCCGGGGCGTTACAACATGCACCTAGGTGGCAACAAGGCCGGAACTCGTATCCCTAAGATGTATAAAGAGAACATCACATCAGCTCAGATCTTAGAAGAGATTGATGCGCTGGTGGGACGTTGGGCTACGGAACGTAACGACAATGAAGGGTTCGGTGATTTTACAATCCGAGCTGGCATCATCGAAGAGGTGATAATTTCAAAGAGGGATCTGCATGCATAATTCTGTCGCTTCAAAACTGAAGTTAGCAGAGCTACTCGCATTGACTAAGACGGAGCAAATACTTCGTCTTGGACAAATCAACGCAGAGTTAGAGCAGCTAACCGCATTAGAAAGAGTTAAGTGGGCTTTAGATAATTTAGAAGGGACACATGTTGTGTCTTCTAGTTTCGGAATCCAAGCAGCATTGATGTTGCACCTAGTGACCCAAGCAAAACCAGATATTCCGGTTATTTTGACTGACACAGGGTATCTATTTCCGGAGACCTATCGCTTTATTGATGAGTTAAGTCAGAAGTTGACTCTAAACCTTCAAGTCTTTCGCGCCCAACAGAGCCCTAATTGGCAAGAAGCGCAATATGGAAAACTTTGGGATCAAGGTATAGAAGGGATAGAGAAGTACAACAAGCTTAATAAAGTTGAACCGATGAGAAGAGCGTTGGATGAGCTCGAGGCTGGGACATGGTTTTCCGGTTTAAGAAGAGAGCAATCTCAATCGCGTGCAAATTTGCCAATCTTATCTATCCAAAATGGTGTGTTTAAATTTTTGCCGGTAATCGATTGGACGAATAAAGATGTTCACTATTACCTAGAAGAGCATGGTCTCGGTTATCACCCGCTTCGAGAGCAGGGTTACCTTTCTGTTGGAGATACACATACAACTAAGAAGTGGGAACCGGGTATGACTGAAGAGGAAACTCGTTTTAATGGGTTGAAACGCGAATGTGGTCTCCATGAAGATGATGGAGAGCAATATGGTTCTGGGATTTAGACTCGTTGCCATTTAAAAAGCTGCCATGAGGCAGCTTTTTTTTTTTCTAGGATGAAAATTAGATCAATTGTGGATAAGTCTGTGGTTATTTTGTAAGTACTCTGTAGTTAAACTTGCACAAATAAGGCTTTGAGTGTTTATTCGCCATGTAATCGTTATTTTTGCATCTTTCTTTAATAAACACTTGCCAATGTGATGAACATCTCTATAATGCCGCCTC
>NZ_JBFRPJ010000116.1:4075-31807 GCF_041471945.1 Vibrio sp. 10N.261.51.A4 | reverse complement strand
TTGTGATCAAGAGACAGCCCACATGGGAGGCTTTTTTGTGCCTGCAGTTTAAGACCAGCGAACACGGTTCGTTCTATTCTTCATCGAATAGCAGAAATAATCGCAATTAACGGACGGTTCTTATTGTGCAAAGGCTAAGAATTGTGGATGATTAGCAACAATGATCTTTCTATCTTTGACTGGCGCTATAAGCGACCGTTTTCTTGGGGACGAAAGATAACTTTCTCTGACAATACTAAATACATAGAGGTGCTATAGATGAGTGAAGCTGAGGCTCGTCCATCGAATTTCATTCGCCAAATTATTGATAAAGATTTAGCGGATGGTACACACAGTAGCGTGCATACTCGTTTCCCGCCGGAGCCAAATGGCTACCTGCACATTGGTCACGCTAAATCTATTTGCTTGAACTTTGGTATTGCTCAGGACTACCAGGGACAATGTAATCTTCGTTTCGATGATACAAACCCTGAAAAAGAAGACGTTGAATACGTTGAGTCAATTAAGAATGATGTAAGCTGGTTAGGCTTCGAATGGTCTGGTGATATTTGTTACTCATCAAACTACTTCGATACGCTTTACGCTTATGCTGTGGAATTAATTAATAAAGGCTTAGCGTATGTTGACGAGCTAAGTCCTGATCAAATCCGTGAGTACCGTGGCACGCTAAAAGAGCCTGGTAAAGCGAGCCCATACCGTGACCGCAGCCCTGAAGAGAACCTAGCGTTGTTTGAAAAAATGCGTGACGGTGGCTTTGAAGAAGGTAAAGCGTGTCTACGTGCTAAGATCGACATGAGCTCTTCGTTCATGGTTATGCGCGATCCTGTTATCTACCGTGTTCGTTTTGCTCACCACCATCAAACGGCTGACAAGTGGTGCATTTACCCAATGTACGACTTTACTCACTGTATCTCTGATGCGCTGGAAGGTATTACGCACTCTATCTGTACGCTTGAATTCCAAGATAACCGTCGTTTGTATGATTGGGTTCTAGATAACATCACGATTGACTGCCAACCTCGTCAGTACGAGTTTAGCCGCCTGAATCTTGAATATACAGTGATGTCTAAGCGTAAGCTGAACCAACTTGTGGTTGAAAACCTAGTTCAAGGTTGGGATGACCCACGCATGCCTACTATTTCTGGCCTACGTCGTCGTGGTTTTACTTCAAGCTCGATTCGTGAATTCTGTAAGCGTATTGGTGTAACTAAGCAAGAGAACATGATTGAGTTCGGTTCACTTGAATCTTGCATCCGTGATGATCTGAACGAAAATGCACCTCGTGCAATGGCTGTTCTGGATCCAGTTAAGATCGTTATCGAAAACTACGAAGCAGATACAGTAGAAACGCTAACGGTTGCAAACCACCCGAACAAGCCAGAAATGGGTACTCGTGAAGTTCCATTTACACGCGAAGTTTGGATCGAACGTGACGACTTCCGTGAAGAAGCAAACAAAAAGTACAAGCGTTTGGTTCTAGGTAAAGAAGTTCGCCTGCGTGGTGCTTACGTGATCAAAGCTGAACGTATCGAAAAAGATGCAGAAGGCAACATTACGACTATCTTCTGTTCTTACGACAATGAAACATTGGGTAAGAACCCTGCAGATGGCCGCAAAGTGAAAGGCGTTATCCACTGGGTATCTGCTGATAAAGCACTGCCTGCTGAGATTCGTTTGTACGATCGTCTATTCACAGTGCCAAACCCAGCCGCTGCTGATGACTTCGCTGCAACGCTAAACCCTGAATCTCTTGTTACGCTAAATGGTTTTGTTGAACCTAGCTTAGCAGAAGGTGTGGCAGAGCAAGCGTACCAGTTTGAACGTACAGGTTACTTCTGTGTGGATTCGAAAGACTCTAAAGCAGATGCACTAGTCTTCAACCGCACGGTTGGTCTACGTGACACATGGGGTAAAACTGAAGCTTAATGCTTGAGTATTTAGTTTGTTAAAAACGACCCAATAAAAAACCGGCTTAGAGCCGGTTTTTTTGTGTCTTAAATTTGATTACCAAGGTGTTTCTAGTGACCAACTAGCGTTTTAAGCACTAGAGCCAGAGTTTTAGGGATTATTAGGGTCTTGTTGGGTTACTTCACCCGTGCGTGAGTTGTACCAGAAAACATAACCTGCATTACCAGGATCGCTGTCGAAATCGACTCCAGTGTAGATGAAGTAGCAAAGCGCGAGTTTGTTTTGAGGAGTACCGTCTTTGGCAACAAAACTATGGTTTTGACGGCGGGTAATAAAATCAAAATTGTTGGACTGGTTCGGGTCTGTAGTAGCGGTCAGGTCGGTTGTCATAATGGCATTCCATATTGACACACACCCTTGGTCACCTTGACCTATGTTGTAAGGCTGCCCCATAGGGTTGCCTTTATCGACGCCGAGTGGGTAGCCGACGTCATTTATGTCCAATTGAGCATTGCCGTCTCCGTCTTCCCCAAAACCTGGCATGTCATTCATTTCAGCGTTGCCGCCGCCGCTGACCAGCCATTTACTGTGAGCAAACGTGATCGCAGTTTGAAATTGAGATTGAGCAGCGTCAAACAGAGCGATACGGCCATCGGTTTGAATGTTAAGAAAACGGGGAAGGGCAACAATAGCAAGCACTGCAATAATCACTACAACAACCAACATCTCAATTAAAGTAAAAGCCTTAACTAGCGGGATTCTTTTCATGGATACTTTATGATGCCCTATATAAAAAACGCCGGCCTAAGCCAGCGTTCTGTATTACTACTTCGCTTTATGCGCGTCTGGATTGCCTTTGCAATCTCCGTTAATGCTTTTGCCGTACAAGTACAAACTGTGGTTTGTTAGTTGCACGTTGTAACGCTGAGCAATCTCTTTCTGTCTTTCTTCGATGATGTCATCAGAGAATTCGATCACTTCGCCACAATCTAAACATACAAGGTGGTCGTGGTGGTGCTGTGTAGAAAGTTCAAATACAGACTTGCCGCCTTCGAAGTGGTGACGAGTTACAATGCCAGCGTCATCGAATTGGTTAAGTACTCGATAAACGGTTGCAAGACCGATTTCTTCACCTAGGTCGATCAGCTTCTTATATAAATCTTCAGCACTAATATGTTGGCAGTCTGGCTGTTGTAATACTTCTAAAATTTTGAGCCGTGGAAGGGTCACTTTAAGACCTGCATCTTTTAGCGCTTGATTATTGTCTGACATATACTTTCCTGTTGATGATCTGCAGCAATTAACAGAATTCAATATTAATACCATTATAGTTTAGTCAGGCATAACAATAAACCACGAACTTCAAAGGGTTACTTACTGACATCACAATCTGTTTTGTAAATTGGAAGTATCTCACTTATAGTGGAGGTACGACCAGTCAAGGTGACGGTGTTTCTGATATGAACATGGAATGTTGTTATGAATAAGCAACTCGCAAAAATATATAAACCCAACATTGTAAAATTTGCTCTTAATATTTGGCCTCCCTTTTGGGGAGCGGGTATTCGAATAGCCCACATTAGCACTGACTTTAGGGTTGTTAAGACAGTACTTAAGCTACGCTGGTGGAATAAGAACGCCAATCGTACTCAATATGGCGGCAGTATCTTTTCTCTTACCGATCCCGTTTACTCATTGATGTTAATGGGAATTTTAGGTGAACGATATTATGTTTGGGATAAAGAAGCGAGCATTAACTTCATCAAGCCGGGGCAATCGGACTTGTATGCAGATTTTGAGATAAGGCAAGGGCAGCTTGACGATATCTATCGTCAGACGCAACTCGGTGAAAAGTGTTTCCCCGAATTTATTATTCACGTGAAAGATAAGCAGGGTAATGTGGTTTCAGAAATTCAACGCACCCTCTATGTAAGAAAGAAGCCGCAATTTAGAGATGATGATGAAGCATTAGAGGCTGAGTGCTAATTAATAGATTTTAAATAGCAAAAAACCTCCTATAAGGAGGTTTTTTCATATCTACATAATGGTTATTAACTGTAACAATTAACAACCACTAGAGAATTAGTCTTCTAGCTCTGCTAGGCACATCTCTTCGTGGATTTGTTTAACCCAGTTAGATACGCGCTCATCAGTTAGCTCAGGTTGACGGTCTTCATCGATACATAGACCAACGAATTGGCTGTCATCGCCTTCAACTAAACCTTTCGATGCTTCGAATTCGTAGCCTTCAGTTGATGTGTGACCTAGGATAGTACCGCCTTTCGCTTCAACGATGTCACGGATAGTACCCATAGCATCACAGAAGTATTCTGCGTAATCTTCTTGGTCGCCACAACCAAAGATAGCAACAAGCTTAGTTGAGAAATCAATAGCTTCTAGCTCTGGGAAAAAGTCATCCCAATCACATTGTGCTTCGCCGTAGTACCACGTAGGGATACCAAGCAGCAGTAGATCGAAGTTATCGATATCTTCTTTGCTGCTTTTTGCAATGTCTTGAACGTGAACGAGCTGTTTGCTCAATTGCTTTTGAATCATCTTAGCAACAGCTTCAGTGTTACCTGTATCGCTACCAAAGAAGAGACCTACACTTGCCATAGAATCATTACCTTTCATTTTGTCTGTTGTCGGTGTAATAAAGTTCGGAAGAGAATCGTTAGATCCCAGTTCCTTCCCAGCTTAGTTGGATTATCCCTTTGGCGATAAAACCCGCACAGCCAAGGAAAAGTACTAACCATACGATGCGACGACCAAATGGAGGAACATTTCCCTGCTTGAGAACGTCCTTAATTGCCATACCGATTAAAAAGAAAATCGCGGCAAACAGGAGATCTAAACCAACAGATTCGATGATGTTCATGTAGTCGTAAAGCATGGGAACCTTATATACCAATTTTGCTTGGGCGCACTATATCACTGTTGTGAGATAAAGTTAATCTGCAGTAATTACACAGCTCTCATTTATCTGCACGAAAAAGCGCAGTTAAGCGATGAATTTTCTAATTGCTCTAAGTACTTCTGCTGGTTTTTCAGCATGCAGCCAGTGACCTGTGTTGGCAATGACATGCGCTTTTGCGTTAGAAAATTGCTGCTGAACGGCTGCTTGATGTTCTGCGGTGAGGTAATCTGAATCCCCACCTTTAATGAGCAAGGTTTTGACCGAGGTTTTCTCGATCGGTTCCCAACCAATAATATGTGGGTAGTTGCTCAATAACGAAGCAACATTGAAGCGCCATTCCATGATGCCTTGCTCTGTTTTGAACAAAGATTTGGTTAAAAACTGGCGAACGCCATCGATCTCGATATGTTTTGCGAGAACCTTGAGTGCATCTGAGCGTGAAGTCGGCTCTTCTTCTATCACGGCTTGCAGGCCTGCGAATACGTTGTCGTGGCGACTCTGAGTGTACGCGACCGGAGCCATATCCAAGACAATCAATTTATGCAGCGCAAGATGTTGTGTCAGTGCCATCGCTACTTTGCCACCCATCGAGTGACCAATCACAGTGACGTCTTCTGACTTAAGATCATGCAGCAGTTGAGCCACGTCTTGTGCCATCGCTTGATAGTTATGAGTGTCACTATGGAAGGATTGACCGTGGTTGCGGAGATCGATACTAAGTACCTGATGATCGGCTTTTAGATCCCTAGCGAGCAAGCCAAGGTTGTCCAGATTACCGAATAATCCATGGATCAAAACAATGGTGTGACCCTCACCTTCAATTTTATAGTTGAGCTGTACTGACATTTTTATCTTATTCATGGTGGGTTTGACGTAGAGTATCCGCGCGGATCTCGCTATAATCCCCCAGAGTTTAAACATTGAGATTGTGAAAAGCGAATGAAAACAATTGAGGTTGATGAGGACCTATACCGTTTTATTGCGGGTCAGACAGAACGTATTGGCGAAAGCGCTTCAGATATTCTGCGCCGCTTGTTACAGGTTGATAGCCAAGGCATGGCTCCGATCGAAGAGATCGTTGAGCCAAAAGGTATCGTTGTTAGCAAAGAGGTAGGCTTTACTCCAGAGAAGTTCGATGGCGTTAAAGAAATGCGCTCACTACTAATATCAGATGAGTTTGCATCACTAAAGAAAGCCATTGATCGTTTCATGCTTGTGTTATCAACACTGCATAAAATCGACCCTTTAAGCTTTTCAGAAGCAACTCAAGTAAAAGGCCGTAAGCGCGTTTACTTTGCAGATAACGAAGCGACGTTGCTAGCAAACGGCAACACGACTAAGCCTAAAGCTATTCCACAAAGTCCTTTTTGGGTTATTACTAATAACAATACAAGCCGAAAAAGACAGATGGTTGAGCAGCTTATGAGCCGCATGAATTTCCAAGCAGAATTGATAGAAAAAGTAACAGGTTCAATTTAACGAAATCTGATTTAAACCTCATAATATCCATGGATAAGAAGATATTATGAGGTTTTTTTGTTTTAAAATTTTATATATAAGGATGTCGAAAAATGGCTATGCACCCTCGTGCTGGGCAGAAAGCTCAGCAGGAAGATCTTCATAATATCCCGGCTTTAGTTGCTAACTATTTCTTACAGCAACCGGATGCTACGAACCCAGATCATAAAGTACTTTTCGGTACTTCAGGTCACCGCGGTACAGCAGACAAATCAACATTTAACGAAAACCACATTCTAGCAATTGCACAAGCGGTTGCTGAAGTTCGTGCCGAGCAAGGTACAACTGGCCCTCTTTTCTTAGGTAAAGATACTCACGCTCTATCTGAGCCTGCGTTCTCTACGGTTATCGAAGTGCTTGTAGCGAACGGTGTTGAAGTTATTATTCAAGAAAACAACGGCTTTACTCCAACACCTGGTATCTCGCACGCGATTCTTACGCACAACCTAGTGAATGACAAAAAAGCCGACGGCATTGTTATCACACCTTCGCATAACCCACCTCAAGACGGCGGTATCAAATACAACCCGACACACGGTGGCCCAGCTGAAGCTGAACTGACTCAAGCGATTGAAGACCGTGCTAACGTGATCATTGCTGAGCAAATGCAAGGTGTTAAGCGTACGCCGATCGCACTGGCTAAACAGTCTGAGCTAGTAAAAGAAGTCGACCTAGTAGCGCCATACGTTGCTGATTTGGTTAACGTCGTGGATATGGAAGCGATCCAGAAAGCAAACATCAAGATTGGTGTTGATCCACTGGGTGGCAGCGGTATTGATTACTGGCGTCAAATTGGTAAAGCGTACAATCTAGATCTTACTCTGGTAAGTGAAGCGGTTGACCCTTCATTCCAATTCATGTCTCTAGATAAAGATGGCGTGGTTCGTATGGACTGTTCTTCTCCATACGCAATGGCAGGCTTACTGGCGCTTAAAGACGAGTACGCTCTAGCGTTTGGTAACGACCCAGACTACGATCGCCACGGCATCGTGACACCTAAAGGCTTGATGAATCCGAACCACTTCTTAGCGGTTTGTATTGATTACCTATACCGTAACCGTGAAGGTTGGGGTAAAGACGTTGCTGTTGGTAAGACACTGGTATCAAGCGCATTGATTGACCGAGTTGTTGCTGACTTAGGTCGTGAGCTTTGTGAAGTGCCAGTTGGTTTCAAATGGTTCGTTGATGGTCTTTACAACGGCCAGTTTGGCTTTGGTGGTGAAGAGAGTGCAGGTGCTTCTTTCCTACGTAAAGACGGTACGCCTTGGTCAACAGATAAAGATGGCCTGATTCTTTGCCTACTTGCGGCTGAGATCACAGCTGTGACAGGTAAGAACCCACAAGAATACTACGAAGAACTTGCCGCTAAACACGGTGAATCTAAGTACAACCGTATTCAAGCGGTAGCAAATGGTGCACAAAAAGACGTGCTGAAGAAACTATCTCCAGAGATGGTTTCTGCTGAGACGCTGGCTGGTGATGCAATTACTGCACGCCTAACACACGCTCCAGGTAACGGTGCTGCGATTGGTGGCTTGAAAGTGACAACTGAGAACGGCTGGTTTGCTGCTCGTCCATCAGGCACTGAAGACATCTACAAGATCTACTGTGAAAGCTTTAAGGGTGAAGAGCACCTGAAAGCAATCGAAGCAGAAGCTCAAGAGATTGTTAACCAAGTATTTGCAGCCGCTGGCCTATAATCGAATCTCTATTACTAGAGTTACTACGTAAATAGAAGAAGGGTTGATGTGAAAGCATCAGCCCTTTTTATTTGTGTTGATTTTGTATAAGCGGGAAAGGTAACTGAGTTAGCTGAGACGACTAACTGTGTGGCCAACTTTGTGGCATCACAAACCAGAATTGCCCCGACTTTGTTTGCCCATGGATGAAGCGATCACCGAATTCAGTGATAGGCTGACTGCTGAAATCATCCGTGCCAGCTGCCCATTGCTCTTTGGTGAGAGGGTAGAGCGCTTCAGTGATTAAATGAGCCTGATTTTGATAACACCAGAATCCATTTATTTGGCTTGGGTTAATGTCGTAGCCCAAACATGCAGTAGGTACGCTTTGTTCTAAGAAAGGGTTGGTGTAGAGACGACCTTGCATCAGTAAGTGCTTTGAGTCGACATCGATCTCTGGATATTGCTCAATAAACGCTGCAGAAGAGGACATTTCGAGTTGGTGGTTGAGCATCCTGGCGAGTTTCTTATCTAATTGGTCGTGAGAGTTGGGGCCAAACCATGTTTGTTCATGGAGTAGATAAAATTTAATCGCCACTTCCCAATGTTCCAGCTTTTGGCCGCTTTCTTCTTCAAGAATAAAGTCGATTGCACCAAGAGTTCTGCCTTCCACATTGATCTGAATCTCGTCGTGCTTTATCGAGTAATTCGGTGAGGCAGCGATCACTTGTTCGCATAGATATTGGTAGAGGAAACCTAATCTAGGATTACCATCATAAGTATGTGATGAGTTGATGGCATGGTGGCTAGAGAATGCACTGAGATCCGAAATCGGTGGTTTGATTTCTAGTAATGGTGGTGAGTCGATGACCCATTGGTAAAAACGTTGTAGTGCTGTCATCTCTTCCTCATAAACTCATCGTGGGGCTTTCGACATTCTACCCGTAAATTGATATAACGACGTTATTATAAAGGTAAGCTGGAAAGAAAAATGAATAACTTACAATTAGAAAAGCTACTTAACGAAAAACTGCAGCCACAGCAGATTAAAGATTACTGTCCTAATGGTCTTCAAGTTGAAGGTGCAACAGAAGTGAAGCGAATCGTTACTGGTGTGACAGCTTCTCAAGCCTTGATTGATAAAGCGGTGGAACTGAACGCAGACGCTTTGTTAGTCCATCATGGTTTTTTCTGGAAAGGCGAGTCAGAAGCCATTCGTGGCATGAAGGGCAAGCGCATTCGTACCCTGATTAAAAATGACATCAATCTTTTAGGTTATCACTTACCGCTTGATATCCACCCTGAACTTGGCAACAACGCAAAATTGGCAGAGTTACTTGAGATTGAAGTCGAAGGCGGTTTGGAAGGGCACCCACAATCGGTTGCTATGTTTGGTAAATTAAAAGCGCCAATGACAGGTACTGAATTTGCAGCAAAAATCGATCAAGTTCTGAATCGTAAACCACTGCATATCGCTCCAAAAAACCAAGACAAAATGATTACGACTGTCGGTTGGTGTACCGGTGGCGGCCAAGATTACATTGAGTTAGCGGCTTCTCAAGGTATTGATGCATTTATCTCTGGTGAAATTTCAGAACGCACTACTTACTCAGCACGTGAGCAAGACATTCATTATTTTGCTGCTGGCCACCATGCGACTGAGCGATACGGTGTAAAAGCGCTAGGTGAATGGTTAGCGAAAGAGCATGGTTTGGATGTTGAGTTTATTGATATCGATAATCCGGTATAAGAGCAGATTCGGGATGAGGGATACGGGTCGAGTGTATGCGTCATTCTCTAGACTGACGAAGGAATAGGGAATCTCTGAAGGTTCTCTATAAACTGATTGAGATCCCCAACTCACTCGTCCCTCGTTCTTGGGGATGACGATATTATTTTATTCGTTCACTTCGCATTCTTGAGGATGACGGTGTTGAGAGCGTACAAAAGAAAAGGGGTTGATGTTCTCACACCAACCCCTTTTAACATTATGATTTATAGCAACTATTCACGTTCGTGAAGTGCTTTAAAGTCACGTTGTTCTTCACCAGTATACAGCTGACGAGGACGGCCGATACGGTTCGTCGGATCGCTGTGCATTTCGTTCCAGTGAGCAATCCAACCGATGGTACGAGACATCGCGAAGATTACAGTAAACATAGATACTGGAATACCGATTGCTTTCAGAATGATACCTGAGTAGAAATCTACGTTCGGGTATAGTTTCTTAGAAACAAAGTACTCATCAGAAAGAGCGATACGCTCAAGTTCCATTGCCACGTCTAGTAGTGGATCTTGGATGTTTAGCTCTTTAAGTACTTCGTGACACGCTTCGCGCATTACTGTTGCACGTGGATCGTAGTTCTTGTAAACACGGTGACCGAAGCCCATCAAACGGAATGGGTCATCTTTGTCTTTTGCTTTCGCAACGTATTCTTCAATGTTATCTACGCTACCGATCTCTTCAAGCATGCGCAGACAAGCTTCGTTTGCACCGCCGTGAGCTGGGCCCCAAAGTGATGCGATACCTGCTGCGATACACGCAAACGGGTTAGCACCAGATGAACCAGCAAGACGCACTGTAGACGTAGAAGCGTTCTGTTCGTGGTCAGCGTGTAGAGTAAAGATTTTATCCATTGCACGAGCAACGATAGGGTTCACTTCATACTCTTCACATGGGTTTGCAAACATCATGTGTAAGAAGTTTTCTGCGTAGCCTAGATCGTTACGTGGGTAGATAAACGGCTGACCGATTGAATATTTGTAACACATTGCAGCCAGTGTTGGCATTTTTGAAATCAGGCGGTATGCCGCAATTTCACGGTGTGTATCGTTGTTGACATCAAGTGAGTCGTGGTAGAACGCCGCTAGAGCGCCTACAACACCACACATTACAGCCATAGGGTGAGCGTCACGACGGAAGCCGTGGAAGAAACTAGCGATTTGCTCATGCACCATAGTGTGACGTGTCACGGTAGTCTTGAACTTTTCGTACTCAGTTCGAGATGGGGCTTCACCGTAAAGAAGTATGTAACATACTTCTAAGTAATCAGCGTTATTGGCAAGTTGGTCGATTGGATAACCACGATGTAAAAGAATGCCTTTTCCACCGTCAATAAAAGTGATTTGAGACTCACAGGATGCAGTGGCAAGAAAACCAGGGTCAAAAGTGAAAAAACCATTAGAACCTAGTGTACGAACGTCGATCACTGGAGTACCAAGTACACCTTCTGTAATCGGCAGCTCGATTGGCGCTTGACCTTCAATGTGAAGGGTAGCTTTCTTATCCGCCATAACAATCTCCTTTGTTTATTATTTAATCCGTCCAGGATGTTTATGTGCCATTTTTTTACTGGTCTTACGTGGGAAAGTCAATTTTTCTGAAGCTTTGTGTGCACTTGTTAGTGTTTTTTACATTAAATTCGTTAAAAATCTGGTCTGTGTAGCATTATTTGTTACATCAATTGTATTAGAATGTTGCCAGCCGTATAGTGGCGCTGAAAAGTTTGGTTAAAACCTTATAAATGCAAGGCTAAGAAGAAATGTGAGGTGTCTTTCTTAATCGAGCAGTTAACAATTATTTTACAATTATCTAAGGCTCAACTTCAGTTATTTGTTAAGTTAATGTTAAATTTTGAAGGTTTGCAATCAAATTTTGTCCATAACAATATCATAAGGTTATTTAATGACCATAATGCTCAATGGAGCTGAGTGAGCAAGCCCGTGAAAGAAAGAAAGACAAGACCTGTTAATTTAGATTTACAGACCATCCACTTTCCAATCACAGCAATAGCTTCCATCCTACACCGTGTGTCTGGGGTGATAACTTTTGTCGCGATTGGAATTTTGCTTTGGTTACTATCCATTTCCCTCTCATCCCCAGTAGGCTTTGCCGAAGCTAGCGACATTGTCGATGGTTTCTTCGTGAAGTTTATTCTGTGGGGCATTTTAACCGCTTTGGCTTACCACATTGCTGGTGGTATTCGTCACCTTCTTATGGACCTTGGTCACTTTGAAGAGCTGGAATCTGGCGCTAAGAGCGCTAAGGTTGCATTCGCAGCAACAGCGGTATTGTCTCTACTAGCGGGGATCTTAGTATGGTAAACAACGTTTCTACTTTTGGTCGTAATGGTGTCCACGATTATCTATTGATTCGTGCTACTGCCATCATTATGACGCTTTACACTATCTACCTAGTTAGCTTCTGTGCTTTCTCTGGTGATATCTCTTACGCATCTTGGACGCAATTCTTTGGTGGAACCTTCACTAAAGTCTTCACCATGTTAGCGCTTACTTCTGTTTTGGTTCACGCGTGGATCGGCCTATGGCAAGTACTAACTGACTACATCAAATGCGCAAAACTGCGTGTTGGTCTTCAAGTCGGTGTTGTTGCAGTTCTTCTTGGATATTTCTTCTCTGGTCTGTTTATTTTGTGGGGTGCGTAAGTGACTATTCCTGTTCGTGAGTTTGATGCCGTAGTTATCGGCGCTGGTGGTGCAGGTATGCGTGCCGCACTGCAAATTTCTGAGCAAGGCCTTTCTTGTGCATTGCTTTCTAAAGTTTTCCCTACTCGTTCTCATACGGTTTCAGCGCAAGGCGGCATCACTGTTGCTCTTGGTAACGCGCATGAAGACCATTGGGAACAACACATGTATGACACAGTAAAAGGTTCTGATTACATCGGTGACCAAGACGCTATCGAATACATGTGTAAAAACGGTCCTGAGTCGGTAATCGAACTTGAAAAAATGGGCCTACCTTTCTCTCGTTTTGAGAACGGCAGTATTTATCAGCGTCCTTTCGGTGGTCAATCTAAAAACTTTGGTGGTGAGCAAGCGGCTCGTACCGCAGCTGCAGCCGACCGTACTGGTCACGCTCTGCTACACACGCTTTACCAACAAAACATTAAACACAAAACGACCGTTTTCTCTGAGTGGTATGCACTGGATCTTGTTAAGAACGAAGATGGTGCAATCTTAGGCACTACTGCGCTTTGTATGGAAACCGGTGAGGTTTGCTACTTCAAAGCGAAGGCAACAATCCTTGCTACTGGTGGTGCTGGTCGTATCTACGCATCAACAACCAATGCACACATTAACACTGGTGACGGTGTTGGTATGGCGATTCGTGCTGGCGTTCCTATGCAAGACATTGAAATGTGGCAGTTCCACCCAACGGGTATCGCTGGTGCAGGTGTATTGGTAACGGAAGGTTGTCGTGGTGAAGGTGGTTACCTTCTCAATAAAGACGGCGAACGCTTCATGGAACGTTACGCACCAAACGCTAAAGACTTAGCGGGTCGTGATGTTGTTGCTCGTTCAATGATGGTTGAAATTCGTGAAGGTCGCGGTTGCGATGGCCCTTGGGGTCCACACATCAAGCTTAAGCTTGATCATCTAGGTAAAGAGACACTTGAATCTCGTCTTCCTGGTGTATGTGAACTTTCTCGTACCTTTGCTCACGTTGATCCAGTGAAAGAGCCAATCCCAGTAATCCCTACATGTCACTACATGATGGGTGGTGTTCCAACACAAGTTTCTGGTCAAGCTATTAAGCAAACCGAAGACGGCAACGATGTTGAAATCCAAGGTCTCTTTGCTTGTGGTGAAATCGCATCAGTATCAGTACATGGTGCCAACCGTCTAGGTGGTAACTCACTGCTTGATTTAGTGGTATTTGGTCGTGCGACAGGTCTACACCTAGGTGAGACACTGAAGAAGCAAGACGAAGCGAAACCTGCAACTGAAGCTGACATTGAGCGTTCACTAGAGCGTTACAACCGTTGGGAAAACAGCACAGACGGCGAAGATCCAGCGCAAATCCGTAAAGATCTTCAGCAATGTATGCAGAACAACTTCTCAGTATTCCGTGAAGGCAAAGCAATGGCTGAAGGCCTAGAAGAGCTAAAAGCGATTCGCGAGCGTCTGAAAAATGCACACCTATCTGATAAGTCTACAGAGTTCAACACTCAACGTATCGAGTGTCTAGAGCTTGAAAACTTGATGGAAACGGCATTCGCAACGGCTGTTGCTGCAAATTTCCGCACAGAGAGCCGTGGCGCACACGCTCGATTCGATTTCCCTGATCGTGATGATGAGCAATGGCTATGCCACTCACTTTACAACCCAGAGTCAGAGAGCATGACTAAGCGTGGTGTAAACATGGAACCTATCCATCGTGAAGCGTTCCCACCAAAAGCACGTACGTACTAAGGAGATATGACCATGAAACTGAATTTCTCTTTATATCGTTACAATCCAGATGTCGACCAGAAACCTTATATGAAGGAATACACTCTAGAAGTGGATGAAGGTTCAGACATGATGCTTTTGGATGCGCTTATTCTGTTGAAAGAGCAAGATCCAACAATCTCATTCCGTCGCTCATGCCGTGAAGGTGTATGTGGCTCGGATGGTTTGAACATGAACGGTAAAAATGGCCTAGCGTGTATCACGCCATTGTCTGCGCTTTCGGGCCAAGACAAGATTGTGATTCGCCCACTGCCTGGCTTACCCGTTGTTCGTGACCTGATTGTAGACATGACTCAGTTCTACGATAACTACGAAAAAGTGAAGCCATTCTTAGTGTCTGATGGCAATGTGCCACCGGCTCGTGAAAACTTACAAAGCCCTGATGAGCGTGCTCATTTAGATGGATTGTACGAATGTATCATGTGTGCATGTTGTACAACGTCATGCCCATCATTCTGGTGGAACCCTGACAAATTCATCGGACCAGCAGGCCTGCTTGCAGCGTACCGTTGGCTAATTGATAGCCGAGATACAGCGACAGACGAACGTTTGTCCGATCTTGATGATGCATTTAGCGTTTTTCGTTGCCATGGCATCATGAATTGTGTAAGTGTTTGTCCTAAGGGATTAAATCCGACGAAAGCTATTGGTCACATCAAGACCATGCTAGTGAATCGTTCGGTTTAAGTTATATAAAAATTGCCGCCCTAGAAGTTTTGGGGCGGCCTTTTAATAGCTCGGCATAGACCGCAGCAAACGTGAAAACTACTGGTTAAGGGAAAATATGCACAACGGCGTGATGAAGGCATGGCTCGAGTCTTCACACTTGGCTGGCGCCAATGCAACGTACGTAGAAGAACTCTATGAACTGTATCTAAGTGACCCAGATTCGGTAAGTGACGAATGGAGAAGTGTTTTTGAAGAACTGCCTGTGCAAGCTTCAGAGACAGTGGAACAACCACACTCTCGTGTTCGTGAATACTTCCGTCGACTCGCTCAAGAAACAAAGCATTACAGTGTCCAAGTTAGTGATCCAGATGTCGATGCGAAACAAGTAAAGGTTCTGCAACTTATTAATGCCTATCGATTCCGAGGGCATCAAGCAGCAAATCTAGACCCCCTAGGTTTATGGAAAAGAGCGACAGTTGATGAACTGGACCCTTCTTTCCACACTCTTACCGAAGATGACCTCAATGAGACGTTCAACGTCGGCTCTTACGCCATTGGCCAAGAGACGATGGTGCTTAAAGATCTCTACAAATCTCTAAAGCAAACGTATTGTGGCTCTATTGGTGCTGAATACATGCACATGACAAATACAGAGCAAAAGCGTTGGATCCAACAACGTTTAGAGTCTGTATCTGGTCAACCCTCTTTCAACAAAGAAGAAAAGCAAGCTTTCCTAGAAGAGCTAACTGCTGCTGAAGGTCTTGAGCGCTATCTTGGTGCGAAATTCCCAGGCGCAAAACGCTTCTCGTTGGAAGGTGGTGATGCTCTTATCCCAATGACGAAAGAAATTATTCGTCATGCTGGCGGACAAGGCATGCGTGAAGTTGTTGTTGGTATGGCTCACCGTGGTCGTCTAAACATGTTGGTCAACGTGCTTGGTAAAAAGCCACAAGACCTGTTTGACGAGTTTGCGGGCAAGCACGATGACACGTGGGGTACTGGTGATGTGAAATACCACCAAGGCTTCTCTGCGGACTTCGCAACGCCAGGCGGCAACGTTCACTTAGCACTAGCATTTAACCCATCTCACTTAGAAATCGTAAACCCGGTAGTTATCGGTTCAGTACGTGCACGTCAAGATCGCCTTGGTGATAATGATGGTAGCCGTGTACTTCCAATTACTATCCACGGTGACTCAGCTATCGCTGGTCAGGGTGTAGTACAAGAGACGTTTAACATGTCTCAAGCTCGTGGTTTCTGTGTAGGTGGTACGGTTCGTATCGTTGTAAACAACCAAGTTGGTTTTACAACGTCTAACCCTCGCGATACACGCTCTACGATGTACTGTACCGATATCGCGAAGATGGTTCAGGCTCCGATTTTCCACGTTAACTCTGATGATCCAGAAGCGGTTGCGTTTGTTGCGCGTCTTGCATTGGATTACCGTAATACGTTTAAGCGTGATGTTGTTATTGATTTGGTTTGTTACCGTCGCCACGGTCACAATGAAGCCGATGAGCCGAATGCAACACAGCCTTTGATGTACCAAAAAATCAAGAAGCACCCAACACCACGTAAGCTTTACGCTGACGTGTTAATGGAGCGCGGTGAGTTTGGTATTGATACAGCAACTCAGCTAGTTAACGAATATCGTGATGCACTTGATCACGGTGAAGTTGTGGTTAAAGAGTGGCGTCCAATGGCACTTCACTCAGTAGACTGGTCTCCTTACCTAGGTCACGACTGGAACATCGAGTGGGATAACAAGATTGATATCGAGCGCCTGAAAGAGCTTGGTACCAAACTTTGTCAATACCCGGACAGCCACAAGCTGCAAAGCCGAGTAAATAAACTGTACAACGATCGTACTGCCATGGTGAATGGTGAGAAACAAGTCGATTGGGGTATGGCTGAAACTCTGGCATACGCAACACTTGTTGACGACGGTAAGCGTATTCGTATCTCAGGCCAAGATTCAGGTCGTGGTACGTTCTTCCACCGTCACTCAGTACTGCACAATCAATCAGATGCAAGCACGTATGTTCCTCTTGCGAACATTCATGATAAACAAGGGCCATTCCAAGTGTTTGACTCTGTGTTATCTGAAGAAGCGGTACTCGCATTTGAGTATGGTTACGCGACAGCAGAGCCAAGCGGTCTAACCCTTTGGGAAGCTCAATTTGGTGACTTCGCAAACGGTGCACAAGTTGTTATCGACCAATTCATTTCATCAGGTGAGCAAAAGTGGGCACGTCTATGTGGTCTAACTATGCTGCTTCCTCACGGTTATGAAGGCCAAGGCCCAGAGCACTCTTCTGCACGTCTTGAGCGTTACCTTCAGTTATGTGCTGAACAAAACATGCAGGTTGTTGTTCCTTCAACACCGGCACAGGTTTACCACATGATTCGCCGTCAGGTTGTTCGACCAATGCGTCGTCCTCTGATCGTAATGTCACCTAAGTCATTGCTTCGTCATCCTCTGTGTACTTCTTCTCTGGAAGATTTGGCAGAAGGTACGTTCCAACCAGCTATCGCAGAAATTGATGACCTGGCGCCTGAGAACGTAAAACGCGTCGTGTTCTGTTCAGGTAAGGTTTACTTTGACCTGCTTGACCAAAGACGTAAGAACGAGCAAGACGATGTCGCTATTGTACGTATTGAGCAACTTTACCCGTTCCCTTATGAGGATGTGAGAGCTGCCATCGCACAATACACAAATGTAGTCGATTACGTTTGGTGTCAAGAAGAGCCACAAAACCAAGGTGCTTGGTACAGTAGCCAACATAATTTCCGAGCTGCTATCCCAGTAGGTGCTGATATTCAATACGCAGGTCGTCCTGCATCAGCATCACCAGCTGTTGGCTATATGTCAGTACACTTGAAACAACAAAAAGCGTTAGTTGACGACGCTTTGACCCTACTTAAGAACTAGAAGTAAAAGGAAAATACGCACATGACAATTGAAATTCTGGTTCCAGATTTACCTGAATCTGTGGCTGATGCAACAGTTGCTACTTGGCACAAAAAACCGGGCGAAGCGGTTGCACGTGATGAAGTCATTGTAGATATCGAAACAGATAAAGTAGTTCTAGAAGTACCGGCTCCTGAAGCGGGTGTTCTGGAAGCTATCATCGAAGAAGAGGGTGCTACGGTACTTTCTAAGCAGCTTTTGGCTAAAATCAAGCCGGGTGCTGTCGCTGGTGAACCAACGAAAGACACCACTGAAGATACAGAAGCATCTCCTGATAAGCGCCATAAAGCTGCGCTAACAGAAGAGAACAACGACGCACTAAGCCCAGCTGTTCGTCGCCTGCTTGCTGAGCACAACCTACAACCAGCTGACGTTAAAGGCACTGGTGTTGGTGGTCGTATTACTCGTGAAGACATCGACGCACACCTAGCAGCAGCGAAAGCGGCTCCGGCAGCAGCATCTGCACCAGCAGTTGAAGCGCCAGCAGCGGCTCGCAGCCAAAAACGCGTGCCTATGACTCGCCTGCGTAAGACAGTTGCAAACCGTCTTCTAGAAGCGAAAAACAGCACAGCAATGCTGACTACTTTCAACGAAGTGAACATGAAGCCAATCATGGACCTTCGTAAGCAGTACAAAGACCAATTCGAGAAACGTCACGATACGCGTCTTGGCTTCATGTCTTTCTACGTGAAAGCAGTAACAGAAGCGCTAAAACGTTTCCCAGAAGTGAACGCTTCTATTGATGGTACAGATATCGTTTACCACAACTACTTCGACATCAGCATGGCGGTATCTACGCCACGTGGTCTAGTGACTCCAGTACTTAAAGACTGTGACACACTAGGTTTCGCTGATATCGAAAAAGGCATCAAAGAGCTAGCAATCAAAGGCCGTGACGGCAAGCTAACGGTTGATGAACTGATGGGTGGTAACTTCACTATCACAAACGGTGGTGTATTTGGTTCTCTAATGTCTACGCCAATCATCAACCCACCTCAAGCGGCAATTTTGGGTATGCACAAAATCCAAGACCGTCCAATGGCTGTTGATGGCAAGGTAGAGATTCTACCAATGATGTACCTAGCGCTTTCTTACGACCACCGTCTAATCGATGGCCGTGAATCAGTTGGCTTCCTAGTGACCATCAAAGAGCTTCTAGAAGATCCTGCACGTCTGCTATTAGACGTTTAGTATCGCTAAAACGTCTAGTTAACCCCGTTAGCTAGACGTAAAAAGTTTCAAAGGCTAGGCTGCTCAACGTCTGGCCTTCAATTGAACTGTAAAGCCATTAGAAAATGGACAGCAGTTGTTTTGAGAAGACCCTACAGACGTAACACAGGAAACTGTGTCGTTATGGAAATAATAATCCCTTAAGGGAAAATAAACGGAATATCAAAATGA
Source organism: Vibrio sp. 10N.261.51.A4 (assembly GCF_041471945.1). Taxonomy (NCBI): domain Bacteria; kingdom Pseudomonadati; phylum Pseudomonadota; class Gammaproteobacteria; order Vibrionales; family Vibrionaceae; genus Vibrio; species Vibrio sp. 10N.261.51.A4. The sequence goes on along the minus strand of NZ_JBFRPJ010000116.1, from coordinate 12,493 downwards.
ATTTGCATGAATACCAAGCCAAACAGCTGTTTGCAGAATTCGGTTTGCCTGTACCAGAAGGTTTCGCATGTGATACTGCACAAGAAGCTTTCGAAGCTGCAGGTCGTATCAGTACAGCCAAGAAAGTCGTTAAGTGTCAAGTACATGCTGGTGGCCGCGGTAAAGCGGGCGGCGTAGAGCTACATGACACCAAAGAAGGCGTTAAAGAGTTTGCACAAAAGTGGCTAGGTAAAAACCTAGTGACTTACCAAACAGACGCTAATGGTCAGCCTGTAACAAAGATCCTAGTTGAAGAAGCATCAAACATTGCTAACGAACTTTACCTAGGTGCTGTTGTTGACCGCGCAACGCGTAAAATTGTATTCATGGCGTCAACTGAAGGCGGTGTGGACATTGAGAAAATCGCTGAAGAAACTCCAGAGTTGATTCACCAATCAGCGATCGATCCTCTAGTAGGCCCTCAAGCTTACCAAGGCCGTGAACTTGCGTTCAAACTTGGTCTAGTTGGCGATCAAATCAAACAGTTCGTTAAGATCTTCATGGGTCTTGGCAAAATGTTCTCTCAGTACGACCTAGCTCTACTAGAAATCAACCCGCTTGTCATTACTGGCGAAGGCAACCTGCTTTGTCTAGACGGTAAGATCAACATCGACTCAAACGCGATGTACCGTCAGCCTAAACTACGTGAAATGCACGATCCATCTCAAGAAGATGAGCGCGAAGCACACGCAGCACAGTGGGAACTGAACTACGTAGCACTAGATGGCAACGTTGGCTGTATGGTTAACGGTGCAGGCCTTGCGATGGGTACGATGGATATCGTAAACCTACACGGCGGCAAGCCAGCAAACTTCCTTGATGTAGGCGGCGGCGCGACTAAAGAGCGTGTAGCTGAAGCATTCAAGATCATCCTTTCTGATGACAATGTTAAAGCAGTACTCGTAAACATTTTCGGTGGCATCGTTCGTTGTGACATGATCGCTGAAGGTATTATCGGTGCAGTTAAAGAAGTCGGCGTAACAGTTCCTGTAGTTGTTCGTCTAGAAGGTACAAACGCAGACCTAGGTCGCGAAGTACTTGCTAATTCTGATGTTGATATCATTGCAGCTGAATCTCTAACAGATGCTGCTCAGAAAGTTGTTGCTGCTGCGGAGGCTAAATAATGTCTGTATTAATTAACAAAGACACTAAAGTAATCTGTCAGGGTTTCACTGGCGGTCAAGGTACATTCCACTCAGACCAAGCTATCGCATACGGTACGCAAATGGTTGGTGGTGTTTCACCTGGTAAAGGTGGTCAAACTCACCTAGGCCTTCCAGTATTCAACACAGTACGTGAAGCGGTAGAAGTAACTGGCGCAACAGCAACAGTTATCTACGTACCAGCTCCTTTCTGTAAAGATGCAATCCTAGAAGCGATTGATGCAGGTATCGAACTGATCGTAACGATCACTGAAGGTATCCCTACAACAGATATGATCGACGTTAAAGTGAAGCTAGAAGAAACTGGCGTTCGCATGATCGGTCCTAACTGTCCAGGTCTTATCACTCCAGACGAGTGTAAGATTGGTATCATGCCTGGTCACATCCACAAGAAGGGTAAAGTAGGTATCGTATCTCGCAGCGGTACTCTGACATACGAAGCAGTTAAGCAAACAACAGATGAAGGCTTTGGTCAGTCTACATGTGTTGGTATCGGTGGTGACCCTATCCCAGGTTCAAACTTCATTGATATCTTGAAACTTTTCCAAGAAGACCCAGAAACTGAAGCAATCGTAATGATTGGTGAAATCGGTGGTACTGCGGAAGAAGAAGCGGCTGATTTCATCAAAGCAAACGTAACTAAGCCAGTTGTATCTTACATCGCTGGTGTTACTGCTCCTCCGGGCAAACGTATGGGCCACGCAGGCGCAATCATCTCTGGCGGTAAAGGTACTGCTGAAGATAAATTCGCAGCACTAGAAGCAGCAGGCGTTAAGACTGTTAAGTCTCTTGCTGACATCGGTAAAGGCCTACGTGAAATCACGGGTTGGTAATCAGCTGGCTTTTATCGATTGAGATAGAAGTTAATTGAAACGATATTAAAAAGGCTTGGTCACTGACCAAGCCTTTTTTTATGTTTTCGAGATACGAGATCGTACTGCTAAGTGCTAAGCTCGACTTCTAACCATTTGAGATAGCATAAACATTGCTGCCGCACTGATAACCACAGACGGGCCAGCAGGCGTATCATAGAACCAAGACAAGCTTAATCCACCGAATACAGCGATAGAGCCAATAATTGATGCAAGGAAGGCCATCTGCTCAGGTGTGCTCGAGAACTTCCTTGCCGTTGCTGCAGGAATAATCAGTAGCGATGTCATGATTAACGCACCAACAAACTTCATACCGACAGCAATCACGATACCGACCAATAGCATCAGAATCAGACGCATTAAATCAATGTTGATGCCATCAACCGCCGCGAGATCTTCGTTAACCGTCGTTGATAGTAGTGGTCGCCAAAAGATAGCAAGTACTAATCCAATCACAGCAGCACCCGCATAGATGAACACTAAATCCGTTGGAGATACTGCCAGCAAGTCACCAAATAGGTAGCTCATTAGGTCAACACGAACGTTATCTAAGAAACTGACAGCAACCAAACCAAGTGATAGCGCACTGTGCGCCAAAATACCGAGTAGGGTATCGGTCGCGACCAGCTTTTGTTTTTGTAAAGTCACTAGCAACACGGCCAGCATCAAACAACAAATCAGCAGCGCGAAATACAAGTTAATGTTGAACAGAAAGCCAAGTGCTAAGCCCATCAAAGAAGCGTGAGCAAGCGTGTCACCAAAGTAAGCCATCTTACGCCACACCACGAATGAACCTAGTGGGCCTGCAATTAGTGCAATACCCAAACCTGCCAAAATAGAGGGAAGAAGAAACTCAAGCATTAGTGGTGTCCGTGTTTATGGTTTGAACATTCATGCACGTCGCCTTCGACAGGCTGGCCTGCGAGATCATGATGGTGATGTTCGTGTTGGTGATGATAAAACGCTAGCGTCTCTTGGGTCGCGGTGCCAAAGAGCGCAATATACGAAGGATGGTGTTTGATGTCTGCAGGTGCGCCTGAGCAACAGATGTGGTGGTGTAAACAGATAACATCGTCTGTTTTTGCCATCACTAAATGCAGATCGTGTGAAACCATAAATACGGCACAACCAAAGCGGTGGCGAATGGTGTCAATCAAGTCATACAGGTCTATTTGCCCTTGAACGTCGACGCCTTGAGCCGGTTCATCGAGAACCAGTAGATCTGGTCTTCTTAGCAATGAACGAGCAATGAGCACACGTTGGTTTTCTCCGCCAGATAGCTGGTGCATGTTACTCTTCTGCAGATGTTCAGCACCAACAAGCTTCAATGCTTCAAGGACCTCTTGCTGACTGAAATTGCCAGTGAGTTTTAGAAAACGCTCTACGTTGAGCGGTAGGGAATCATTGAGCTTTAATTTTTGTGGTACATAGCCAATTTTCAGTTTTTTAGCTTTTGTTATTGTGCCTGAAAATTTGGTCTGTAAACCCAGTACCACTTTTACTAATGTCGACTTTCCTGCACCGTTTGGCCCAATCAGGGTGGTGATTCTGCCGCGCTCTAAATTTAGAGAGATGTTGTCTAGAACTTTTCGACCGTCAAATTCGACGCTCACAGAATCTAGTTGGATTAAGTTATCCATGAATAGAACTCATTTGCAATTCGCTAATGTTATAATGTAACATTTACCTCAAGCCTAAGCTACTTTTCTATTATCGAGGGATTATGTCACGTTCATCTTTTATACTTGCTACTTTGCTTTTAGCGCCAAGTGTCGCAAGTGCCAATACTATTCTAACAAGCTTTAAACCAATTCAAATGATTGTGACAGAATTAACGCAAGGCGTTAGTGAGCCGGATGTGTTGATGAACAGCAATGCTTCGCCGCATGATTATGCGCTTAAGCCATCGGATGTCAAAAAAGTTCATAGTGCCGATATGGTCATCTGGTTCGGCCCTGACCTAGAAGCCTTTCTGACTAAGGTGATTGGTTCAAAAGAAAATGTTATCAAGATCAGTGATATTCCCGGAATCAACTTGCGAGAGTTCGGACACGAAGAGCATGACCACGATGCACATGAAGGGCACCACCACGGTAGCCATGACCCGCATTTTTGGTTAGGTATCGAGCAAGTTGAAGTAGCTGCAAAATACATCTCAGCTAAGTTGATTGAATCTGATCCAGACAACGCAATGGCGTACCAAGAGAATCTCGATTCATTCCTGATTGCATTGAAAGAGAAGCAACAGTCTATTCGAGAGCAACTTGCACCCGTGAAAGACAAAGGTTACTACGTTTTTCATGACGCGTATGGTTACTTTGAGCAAGAGTTTGAGCTAAATAACTTAGGTCACTTTACGGTGAGCCCAGAGCGTAAGCCGGGTGCAAAAAGCCTGATCGCTATTAAGAAAACGATAGTACGTGAAAACGTTCAATGTGTGTTTTCTGAGCCTCAATTCACTCCTGCTGTGATTGAATCAGTGACGCGCGGAAGTAACGCAAAACAAGGTCAGCTTGACCCTATCGGTTCAACAGTTGAAGTGAAGAGTGGAAGCTATTTCGATTTTCTTCAGCAACTTACAGATAGCTATACAAGTTGCTTAGACGAGAAGTAAGTCATAAACGAGTATTCTTTACTCTACTTTGCTCTCGTTAATTTATGAATCATGCCGCTTTTTGCGGCATTTTCGTGACCGCTAAGATAAAACCTCCTAACAAATAACAAACCTCCTTTCTCCTTTTCTAATTTCCGCTAAAATGGAAAGATAATAATAAGCACAAAAAAACTCAGTTTTTGGTTTAGCAACGATAAGACGTTGTGGTACCCAAAATTTCATGTGTTGTTGCTGTTCAGGATTAAGAGTTGTATCGAATTATCTTCAAAATGTTCATGTTAATGAGCATTTCATTTAGCGTTCTAGCGGTAAATACCTCGCCCTCCGTTTTCTATCCTTTGCCCGCTCAAGCGCAAGGGAATTTCCTTGCGGCTAAAAACTTGTATTTAGGTGCCGGAGGTGGGCTCTGGGTTCATGATGTGCATGGAAAAGTACTCTTTTACGATGGTCGAACTCTATTCCCTCGCAAGGGAAGCTTACTGCAATTTTCTTCGGAAAGAGTCGCCTTTCTGAACGATGAGTTTTGGACATTTTTCGACAATGAGGTCTATCGACATAACCCTGGAATTGGCAACGAATTGGCGTTTAGCCTAAGTCCCGGCGCTGAAATAGCGAATATCGGTGCATCAGGCGATTATATTTGGGTTACTGACGGCAGTAATTTCTATACCTACAACACTCAATCTTTAGAATTCAACACCTACTCTCTACTTAAACTGTACCGATACAATAACAGCAGTGACATTGCGATTAACGACGCTGAGTGGGTACTATCAAAGTGGGTGCTAGCGACCAGTTCTGGCGTTTACCTTTCAGAGAATCAAGAGTTTACCCATGTCACCGCATCAGACAAAAACCATATTGAGACGGTTTATTTTTCGAATGCTCGACGTGAGTTAGTGATCGGTACTTTAAATGGTGCTGTGATTGTTGATCTCGCGAACCCAGACAAAGAGACCATCGTTAAAGGGTCGCATGTTCTCTCGTTGGCCGAAACTTCGGACCAGTATTGGATTGGTACAGAGCACGGCCTTATTAGCTACAACTTTATTACGGGACAAATTACTCGATTCGAACAAGCCGCTAGTCAAGACTTCTCGTTACCGGGTGAGAAAATATATTCGTTGATAAACGATCATGCTGGTGGTATGTGGGTTGCGACAAACAACGGTATCCGATACTTCTCACTGTTCAGCAAAACCTTCTCGAGAACACCCCTAACTGGAATGGGCATGCATTCGAGTAGTGTGGTGATCAATAAAGTACTGCCTGTCAGTGACCAGTTATCTTGGGTCGCGTCTTCAATGGGGCTCTACTTGATTGATTCTGAAAGTGAAGAGAACCCAATTCGTGTTTACTCTAACCCTGTTAATGATTTTGAGATCTTTGGCTCTTCCATTTGGTTGGCGACCGAACAAGGTATCATCAGTCTAAATACGGAAACACTACAACCCGAAGCCCTTGATTTACCAAGGCCAATTGAGGGAGTGCGTGTTGAAAACCTTGCGCTTCAAGCCGATAACGTTCTTTGGATGACCTCTGGGCAAAACCTCTATTCGTTATCTATCGAAACCATGAAACTGACGAGTTATGGCACTGACTGGTTAGTCGACAAGTTCTTGCCTGCGAAGATCACCGCTCTCAATGTAGGCTTGCTAGGTCGCATCTATATAGGAACGGATCATGGCTTCTACTCGTTCATTGATAAACGAATTAGCTTTAGTCGTTCCAGCGAACGGTTTGGCAAAGTCGTCGATATTGAAAAAGCGAAGGATGGAGCGCAGTGGTTTGCGAGCAGTTATGGCGTGTATCGAATCCCGGATGACAGCTCTATTATTCAAGAAATCACTCTTGTTGAAGACAATATTAGCCCCAACTGCCTGATAAGCGATGACAATGGTGTTTGGTTAGGCTCTTCGAAAGGCATCAGTTATTACGGATTGGATGGGCAACTGCATAAACACATAGGTTCGCCATTTGGTTTGATCACCAATGAACTGGCGGCAGGAGCGTGTGCTCTTTTTTACAGTCAAGATAGCCAACCTTCGAGGCTTGTTTTCGGCTCAAAGTATGGTGTAGTCAGCGCGTTATCTAACGAGTTACTGGTATCAACTACACCTCATAGCCGTGCCTTGTTGAGTAAGATAAGTGTCGACCAACAAACGGTATCACTTGGCGGGAAAACGGCAGAGCTGGATGAGATTCCTTATGGTTCATCGATGGGGTTTAAGCTAGGTATCTTACCAGCAACGTTCGCACCTGCGATGGAATACCGACTGAGCGACGATGAACCTTGGAGTGAGTTTGAAGGGGGCTTGTTAACGCTCGATCATCTTCTTCCAGGGGATTACACACTTGAAGTGAAGCCGGTTAAAGGCTCCCATTATCGCTTTGTGTCAACCAATCAAAGCTTCTCGATTGCGGAGCCTTGGTATCTGACCAATTGGGCTGCAGCAAGCTCTCTGATATTACTGATTGGCGTTGTGACTATCTTAGTCTTTTGGCGTTCGCGTTATGTCACTTTTGCCAACCGGCACTTAAAAGCGCAAGTTGCACTGAAGACAGACCAATTGAGGCACCAAAGCCGGATATTACTCGCCACTAATCAACAGCTTAAAAAGCAGCTATCCGTGAAGAATGCGCTTGTGTCTCACACTGCCAATGAACTCTCTTCTGAAGTGAATCATATTGCTGCGATGCTCCCGAATTGGAATGACGAGCTCGGGAAGTCGCCGATTCTAACCTTGAAAAATGGCTTAGCTCAATTGAGTAATACGCCTCAAGGAGAAGGGCAAGTTTGTTACGATATAATTTTAATCTTAGAGGTGGTACTCAAAGCTTGGCAGGATGACTTAACCAAAGCCGGTATTGAACTGGATATTAAAGTCGAAACAAAACAACGATATGTCTCGTTGCTGTATTTTAATCTCGATATTATCTTCAATAGCTTGGTCGGGAGCATCATCAAGAGAAACTTTAAGTCGCAGAGTATGGTGGTTCTGGTTGAAGAGGTTAAGGAGCATCTTGTTGTAACCATTCGAGATCATGGCATGCCTTTCCCTAAGCTGGCATCAAGCATGGGTGACAATACCGGAAAGTCGACCGACCTTAACATCGAAAAGCTGCCGCTATTGATGAATCAGAGCGGTGGCGAGCTTAATGCCTTTGTTTCGGAGTCTCAAAATAAGGTTCAGCTTTCGTGGCCAATTGAGTATCAAGTACTCGACAATCTCGAAGCCAGCACAATTGAACAGATTGAAACCATTAAGCTTGCCGCCTCAACACCAGAGCAACAAAAACTGACAGCGGAACAAGAGTGGAAGAACAGAGTGTCGCAGCTTGTGAGTGAAAACTACGCTGATGCCGAGTTCAGTACTGCAACTGCCGCTAAGTATTTGTTTATGTCTGAGAGAAGCTTACAGAGACGCTTTAAATCGGCTTACAACAAGACCTTCAAAGAGCACTTGAATGAAGTACGTCTAGAGCATGCGTGTGAGCGCTTACTCGCTGGAGAGAAGATCTCTGATGTGGCGTTTGATTCGGGGTTCAATGACCCTTCCTATTTCAGTCAAAGGTTTAAGCACCACTTTGGCATGTCACCATCTAAGTTTGCTGAAAACAACGAAGAGTAGCACGCAGCGGATACTCAGCTAGAACATAAATAAAGATACTTTAGCCTCGACATTCGTGTTGGGGCTTTCTTATGCTTCTACGAGATACGAGATACGAG
>NZ_JBFRPJ010000116.1:0-3299 GCF_041471945.1 Vibrio sp. 10N.261.51.A4 | reverse complement strand
GAGATACGAGATACGAGATAAATGGGGAGTTTAAAAAGGTTGTTGGGATAAAACAAAGGGAAGAAAAAAAATATCGTGGCATAGCCGGGGGGACTATACCACGGGTGCCAACGACACCTTCGCTTGCTGCCGGAGTGATATAGCAAAGCCATATCACCTCTGGAATAAAATTAAAGAGAAGTAGTTTCTCTTCGATGGAGTAACTATACGTCCAGCTACTTATTTTACTTATAAAATTAACGACAGATACCTATGAGAAAACCGACATTGTCTCAAGTGATTGATAATTAATGATTTGTTTTTGTTTGGGAGGGTTTGTACTAGTGAGGTAGTTCTCGCTAGTTGTTGAAAGTAACGTTTTTGACGTAAACGTTTTTAACGAAACTTACGAGTATGTATTTTCGAAAACATTGATTTCACACAATAGAATTGTGGGCATGTATGTGTATCATGGCGTTAATAACAATCTTTCTCATTATCAGTCACGAATTGGGTACTTATGAAACTCTCACAATTAGAGCAAGGAAAGGCGGCTTCTATTGTTGCACTAACAGGTTTAACACCAGACGTAAGGAAGAAACTTATGGTCATGGGTATGTTGCCAAAAACCGAGGTGACGCTTATCCGCCGTGCACCTATGGGTGATCCGCTTCAAGTTGAAGTGAGAGGTGTTTCTATCGCCATTCGTGAAAGCATTGCAGAACAAATCGAGGTTATCTAAATGGATTATCAAGTTCTTACCGTTGGTAACCCGAATAGTGGTAAAACAACACTGTTCAACGCACTGACTGGTGCTAAGCAGCACGTTGGTAACTGGGTTGGTGTCACTGTTGAAAAGAAGACGGGTTTATACTCGCACGCTGGTGATCAGTTTCAACTAACGGATTTACCGGGTATCTACGCACTAGACAGTGGTAATGATGCGAACAGCATCGATGAGTCTATCGCGTCTCGCGCTGTTTTAACTCACCCAGCAGATGTGATCATCAATGTTGTCGACGCTAACTGTCTAGAACGAAGCTTATATATGACATTACAGCTGCGTGAGTTGGGTCGCCCAATGATCGTTGTGTTGAACAAAATGGATGTATTAAAGCGCGAACGTCAGGTGATTAACCTTAAAGCACTAGAGAAAGAGCTAGGTTGCCCAGTTCTAAGCTTGTCTGCAAACGATAAAGGTCAAGTGGTTCGCTTTAAAGAGCGTCTGCATAAACTGCTTGTTCAAGGTGTGAGCCTTGACCCTATCTCTATTGATTACGATGCCGCGTTAGAAGCTCTTATCCCTTCTGTTGAGTCACAATTTGATGATGCTGACGTATCTCACCGAGCGCTAGCGATTCGTGCTTTAGAAAATGATTACTTGGTATTGAATGGTTTAGCCCCACAAACTCGCACTCAAATTGATAGCGTGCGTCTTGGTGCCGATTTCGATATTGACCTTGCTGTTGCTGACGCTAAATACACTTTCTTACATGACCTTTGTAAACGTGTTCGTCGCAGCGAAGGCAAACTAAGCCGTAACTTTACAGAGAAAGCAGACCAATTCATTTTGAACAAATGGGTCGGTATTCCTTTCTTCTTCGTTATCATGTACCTAATGTTCATGTTCTCTATCAATATCGGTAGTGCGTTTATCGACTTCTTCGATATTGGTGTTGGAGCAATATTAGTTGATGGTGGACACCACTTATTAGATGGCCATTTACCAGTTTGGTTAGTCACTGTACTTGCTGATGGTATTGGCGGCGGTATCCAAACGGTTGCGACCTTTATTCCTGTTATCGCAGCGCTTTACCTATTCTTAGCGGTACTAGAAAGCTCAGGCTACATGGCTCGTGCTGCATTTGTACTTGATAAAGTGATGCAGAAGATTGGTTTACCGGGTAAAGCATTTGTCCCACTTGTACTGGGCTTTGGTTGTAACGTGCCTTCAATCATGGCAACTCGTACTCTTGACCAAGAGCGCGAACGTAAACTAGCAGCATCAATGGCGCCGTTTATGTCATGTGGTGCTCGTTTACCGGTATACGCACTGTTCGCGGCGGCGTTCTTCCCAGGTGCAGGACAAAACGTAGTATTCGCTCTGTACATCATGGGTATCGTTGCTTCTGTATTTACGGGTTTGTTCCTGAAAAACACGATCTACCCAGGTAGCAGTGATAGCTTAGTGATGGAAATGCCAGATTACGAATTGCCGACAGTGCAAAACGTAATGTTGAAAACTTGGCAGAAGCTGAAGCGTTTCGTACTTGGTGCAGGTAAAACAATCGTGATGGTTGTGGCTATTCTTAGCTTCCTAAACTCTCTAGGTATGGACGGCAGCTTTGGTAACGAAGATAGCGAAAACTCAGTACTGTCTAGAGCAGCTCAAGTTGTAACACCTGTATTCCAACCAATTGGTATTACTGAAGAGAACTGGCCTGCAACGGTTGGTATCATCACAGGTATTTTCGCTAAAGAAGCCGTTGTTGGTACATTAAATAGCCTATATACAACGCCTTCTGATGAAGAAGCAGCTGAGTTTGACTTAGCAGCAAGCCTGCAAGAAGCGGTAATGACGATCCCTGAAAACCTAGCCGGATTGAGCTACTCAGATCCATTAGGTATTGAAGTTGGCGACTTGTCTGACTCTAATTCTGTAGCAGCAGACCAAGAAGTCGATACCTCTATCTTTGGTAACTTGAAAGACAAGTTTGTATCTGGTCATGCGGCATTCGCTTACTTGATTCTTATCCTGCTTTACACGCCTTGTGTGGCCGCGATGGGTGCTTATGTTCGTGAATTTGGTCAGACGTTTGCACGCTTCATCGCCGTTTGGACGATGGCTCTTGGTTACTTTGGTGCGACTTTCTACTACCAAGCGGCAAACTTTGCTGCGCATCCTGTGACAAGTGCAGTATGGATGGTGGCGATTGCTGGTGGTTTTGTGGTGACGTATCGCGTCTTCAAGAAAGTGGGCAGTAAGCAGAAAGCACTAGAGGTGCAAGTAGTATGATTTTAACTGAACTTCATCAATACATTGATAGCCACGGCGTTGCGGCTCGTAAAGAGCTCGCTGCAAAGTTTGGCATGAGTGAAGATGGCGTCGATGCGATGCTGAGTGTTTGGGTCAAGAAAGGGAAAGTTTCTCGCTTGGTCGATACGAATAAGCATGGTCATACAACGCGTATTCGCTACACCATCAGCAAACAAGATGGTTTGTCGCTTAACGTGATGATGTAGTTCGGTCTTCAGACTCTCGTTGAAAAAGGCGAGATTAGAAAATGACAAAGCCGCTTATTGAACTGACCCCCAATAGT